>CAZPHZ010000493.1:0-1506 GCA_964586035.1 uncultured Saprospiraceae bacterium | reverse complement strand
CCCCAACACCTGGAAAAAACACGTGGTGGGCCAGTGTCTGTCGTGGCTCGACACTGGCTTGCAGCCCAGGGCCATTACACGCGACCTCGACTGGGGCATCTCCGTGCCCCTGCCCGATGCCGAAGGCAAGGTGCTGTACGTCTGGTTCGATGCGCCCATTGGCTATATTTCCTCGACCAAAAAGTGGGCGGAAGAAAACGGCAAAAACTGGGAGGATTACTGGAAGGGCGACGGTGTTAATCTCATACATTTCATCGGCAAAGACAACATCGTCGTCCACTGCATCGTGTTCCCTGCCATGCTGAAAGCCCACGGCGACTACGCCCTCCCGGTGAACGTGCCGGCCAACCAGTTTCTCAATTTCGAAGGCCGGAAATTCAGCAAAAGCAAAGGCTGGGGCATCGAGCAACACGAATACCTCGAAGAGTTCGCCGGCTTCCCGAACAAAGAAGACGCCCTGCGCTGGGCACTCATCCGCAACATGCCCGAAAGCCGCGACAGCGATTTCAAATGGGATGAGTTCGTGGATTATTACGACAAGGATTTGGCGGACAACCTGGGTAACTTCATTAACAGGGTTGTTGTGCTGACGAATAATTACTTCGGGGGCACGGTGCCACCCGCTGCCATTAGCAACAACGGAGACTTGCGTGAAAAGCTTGCCCCCGTTCGGGAATTGGTGGAATCGCTGACCCGCGATATCGAGGGTTTTAGTTTTAAAACTGCTGCCAGCACATTGATGGATATTTCGCGGTGGGGCAACCAGTATTTGCAGGATACAGCCCCCTGGGCCGCCCGAAAAGAAAACCCCGATGCCGAAATCATCAGGGAAAGCCTGTTTGTCGGCCTCCAGATAGTTACGCTGCTGAGCGCCCTCTGCGAGCCATTCATCCCATTCACTTCCGTAAAAATCAGGCGGCTGCTGAATCTGCCGCCCCTGGCCAATGACGACCTGCATCAATTGCTGCGCAAACTCGACGATGGCATGTCTTTGTTGGAGTCCGGCCACCAAATCGGCGCTCCGGAGATACTTTTTGCCAAAATCAATGACCGCAAAGACCACAGCCGTTTGGACATCATCGAGCGGCAAAAGGCGAAATTGGCTGCGGTACTGGCGGCCGAAAAGGCCAACGAGCGCCCGCCGCTGAAAGAGGAAATCAAATACGACGACTTCGCCAAACTCGACATTCGCACGGCCACCATCCTCAGTGCCGGGCCTATTCCCAAAGCCGACAAGTTGTTGAAACTCACCGTGGATGTGGGGTTCGAGACAAGAACTGTGGTTTCAGGCATCGCCCAGCATTTCAAGCCGGAAGAACTCGCCGGCAGGAAAGTGCTCCTGCTCGCCAACCTCGCCCCCCGGAAACTGCGCGGCGTGGAGTCCAACGGTATGATTCTCATGGCCGAAGATGCCGATGGCAATCTGGGCTTCGTGAGTCCCGGCGACGATTGGGGGGCCGGGTTTCAGGTTGCCTGATGTTTTTTTTCAACACAGAGGCACTGAGA
>CAZPHZ010000492.1:0-1529 GCA_964586035.1 uncultured Saprospiraceae bacterium | reverse complement strand
AACCCACCGAAGCACTTTTATAATTTTCTCGTTAGAGGAAAATATTCCGAAAGACAATTATTACCGCATATTGAGGAACAACCCCCTCAATTCTTCCACCCCTTCCTTTCCTGCTCCACGTGCTTTAGCTCCACCTTTAGTCCATAATTTTCACGGATCTGTTTTGCCAGCCTGCCGGCGGCATAAACCGAGCGGTGTTGGCCGCCGGTACAGCCGAAGCTGATGCTCAGATTGGTGAAGCTGCGGTCAATGTAATTCTCGATGGCAGGATTCACGATGAGACAAACGTAGTTGAGAAACTCCTCCATATTTGAGTGCTGTTGGAGGAAATTGATAACGGCTTCGTCGCGGCCAGTGAGTTTTTTGTATGGCTCGTAGCGGCCGGGGTTGTGAATGGCCCGGCAGTCGAAAACAAAACCGCCGCCATGGCCGGTGGCGTCCTCAGGAATGCCCTGCCGGTATGAAAAACTCTGCACGGTGACTGTCAGTAAGCTCGAGGAGGCTTTGATTTTATCGAATGGCTCGAATTTCTTTGACGCAACAATGGCCGTGAGCGCTTTGGTCAGTTCGGGCATCTCTACGGGGAAGGTGGTGTTTTCCAAAATCCACTTGGCATTCCGAATGGCAAAGGGGATGCTCTTGATGAAATGCTCTTTCCGTTCAAAAAGCCCGCGGAAACCATACGTGCCGAAGGTCTGTATGCAGCGAATAAGCGCATACCCATAAAAATACTCGGTGAATCTTTCTTCGTCCACCGGTATCAAGTCACTCACCACACGGATGTAATGCGCCAGCAACTCCTGCCGGATATCGGGAGGGATGTTGGCCTTCGCCTGAAAGAGCAGCGAGGCCAGGTCGTACTGCATGGCTCCCCGGCGGCCACCCTGGTAGTCTATAAAATATGGTTCGCCGCCTTTCACCATGATGTTGCGGGCCTGGAAATCGCGGAACATGAAATGGCTGCAATCCGCCCCGAGCAGGTATTCGGCAAAGCGTTGCATATCGTCCTCCAAAGCCTGTTCATCGAACGGTATTTTTGCCAATTTCAGGAAGTAATATTTAAAGGTGTTGAAATCCCAAGCCATGCTCTGTTTATCGAAAGCCGCACGCGGATAACAAACACTGAAATCCAGCCCCTCGCCGCCCTGCACCTGAAGCAGTGCCAGTTTTTCCGCCACTTTTTTATAAATCTGCACCAGGTAATCGGGAAAATAATCGCCCGCCTGCAAGAGGTAACTGTACAGCGTGGTGGCGCCGAGGTCCTCCTGCAGATAGATGTTTTGGTCCGGTTCTTCCGCGAAGATTTCCGGCACGGGCAGGCCCTTGCTTTTGAAATGTTTGGAAAAAGTGAGGAAGGCGGTGTTCTCTTTTTTGTCGGTATTGTACGCACCGATAGCTGATTTTTCTGCCGAAGAAAGCCGGTAATAGATGCGTGGCGAGGCGCTGGGTGCCAATGGTAACACGAGGGTGGGGTGTTCGCCCGCCCATTTTTCAAAAAGCGCTGACAGGGCTGTTTCTACCTGGGTCGA
>CAZPHZ010000491.1:0-1570 GCA_964586035.1 uncultured Saprospiraceae bacterium | reverse complement strand
CTCATTTCCTCCTGCCAGGAGGAAACACCGAAGACACCAGTTGTTCAAGAACCCGAAACTCCTGTGGACCCCCAATTCGAGTTGATGCCGTCCAGTCAAACTGGGTTGGTATTTACCAATCACATCACCGAGACTTTTCAAAACAATATCCTCAGCAATTCTTACCTGTATAATGGCGGCGGCGTTGCCATTTTGGATGTCAACAACGACGGGCTGTCTGACATATATCTCACGGCGACACAAGAGCCGAACCACCTGTTTTTGAACAAAGGAGGTTTTAAATTTGAAGACATCACCGCATCGGCAGGCCTTGCGGCAGAAGGTGGAAACAAAACGGGAGCCGTGGTGGTGGACATTAACAGCGATGGGTTTCAAGACCTTTACGTCTGCCGCGCTGGCATGCAGCCCACACCGGACCGTGCGAATTTACTTTTTGTAAACAATGGCGACATGACGTTCACAGAACGCGCCGCCGAATATGGCCTGGATGACCGTTCAGCTTCAAATTACGCCAACTTCTTTGATTTCGACCTCGACGGCGATTTGGACATGTACCTCATAAATTATCCCGTGGCTTTTGGCGAGGTAAACAGCGTCAAAGTGCGGCAGGAGGGAGATGAGTTTATTCGTAATACGACCCCGAAAGATGAATGGGAAAGCGATAAATTATACCGGAATGACAATGGCAGATTTCGGAACATTAGCGAGGCCGCAGGTATTTCAAACAGGGCGTGGGGCCTGAGTGTAACTGTCTCCGATTTCAATGGCGACCGTTATCCCGATATTTTCGTGGGAAACGATTACATCGAACCCGACCTGCTTTACATCAACAACCGGAATGGTACTTTCACCAACCAGATGGATCGTTACTTCCGGCACATGAGCAACCATACGATGGGTGCCGATATCGCCGATTTTAATAACGATGCACGCATAGATTTGATAGCTCTTGATATGATAGCCGAAGACAACTTGCGGCAAAAAGAGTTGATGACCACCATGCTATTGGACCGGTACAACAACCTCGTGAAGTACCATTACGGCCATCAGATCATGCGCAATGTACTGCAAATGAACACCGGGGCCAGCCCCGGCGATGGCGCGCCGTTCAGCGATGTGAGCGGAATAGCGGGAGTGTCGCACACAGATTGGAGCTGGAGCCCTCTGCTCGCCGATTTTGACAACGACGGTTTCAAAGACTTATACATCACCAATGGATACCGCCGCGATGTGTCGAATTTGGACTACCTGACCTATACGGTGGATTCTGTACAGAAGCACGGTGGTCTTACCAGCAGGAACTTTCCGACGATCGGTGACTATTTAAAACTAGTGCCTTCCACGCCACTTCAGAATTACATGTTCAAAAACGAAGACGGACTCCATTTTACGAACGTAAGCAATAGTTGGGGGATGCCGGAAAAAGGATTCAGCAACGGCAGTGCCTATGCGGACTTAGACAACGACGGTGACCTTGACCTCGTTGTGAATAACGTCGTGGACGAGGACGCGGTGTACCGCAACCTGACTTATCACACGACTACAGGACACTAGCTTCATAGACGCCAAT
>CAZPHZ010000490.1:0-1572 GCA_964586035.1 uncultured Saprospiraceae bacterium | reverse complement strand
TTTTGTGCTGTGTACATTTATTAAATGGCTGACATAATAAATGGAAACCGACAAAACGGGCAGTGGTGCCAGACAGTAAAGTGTCAATTCCCAGCTCACCTTCGCCATGGAATAAATGACCAGAACAAACAGCGAAACCAGGTTGATTCCATATAACAGTGCCGGTCCGAGGTACATGCGTACTTTTGACACATCCTCAACGATGCGGGCCATCATGTCGCCGGTTCTATTTCTTTTGTAAAAAGAGATATTTAGTTCCTCGTAATGGGCAAACAACTCTTTCCGCATGTCGTATTCTATCAGGCGGGACATGACGATGATGGTCTGCCGAACGAGGTATAAGAAGGTCCCCATGAGCAGTGCCAGTCCAACGACGAGCAAGCCGAAAAACAACAAGACCTTTCCGAAACTGGCAAAAACGAGGGCTTGGTTTTCGAAACCATCGAACAGCCGGAAAAGAGCGATATTTTCGACGACGAGATCGAGTGCTTGCCGGATCATCCGTGGCTGAAGTGCCTGAAAATAATTGGAAATAAATATAAAGAGGATGCCCAGAAGGAGGTGCTTTCTGTATTTTACAAAGAATTTATTGAGGACAAAAAGATGCTTCACAATGCTCGCGATTGGCGTTTCAAAGGTGGGCCTGAGGGAAAAGGGATATTTATTACCAAAAGCCAACACGCAAAAACGCTATTTGTTTGGGCGGGCGAAATTAGGTAATATCTTTGCGTCGTGTCTGTTTTATACGCCGGTCAGGCGGGGTTTCGCAACCAAAATTCTTCCGGCGTGGCATAAAAAGAGACTCACAAAGCGTAATCTACTAACCACCTCTTTTACATGCACAGAGAAATTGACCAGTGGTTCAGCCCGGCGCTGAACAAAAATATGGAGATAGCCACATGGGGCCATTACGGCTTTGCGCTGCTGATGCTACCTACGGCTGCCGCAGACTATTTGGAATACGAGCGATTTCAGATGATGGACGTTTTGAGCCATGCCGTCAATTCCGGAAAAGTCAAGGTGTTTTCAATCAACAGCATTAACTCCGAAAGCTGGTTGAATAAAAACATGATTCCCCGCCATAAGTCGATCCGGCACAACCAGTTCAATGAATACGTGTACAACGAAGTGCTGCCGTTTATCAAAAGCAAGACGAGCCCCGACACCCCCGTTATTACAACTGGCGCATCACTTGGAGCCTTGCATGCCGCCAATCTTTATTTCAAACGCCCCGACCTCATCGGCGGCACCATCGCCATGAGCGGAGTGTACGACCTGCAAACTTATACTGACGGCTATTACGACGAGGACGTTTATTTCAACTCGCCTATTGCATATCTGTCCAACCTCGAAGACAACCATTTTTTGCCCCGCTTGCGCCAGGCCCGGCATATTCATCTGTTATCGGGGTCGGGAGCTTACGAAAGTCCCGAAGCTGCCACCCGGCTTTCCGAAGTCTTAAGCAGCAAGGGCATCCCCCATGAATTGGACATTTGGGGCCCGGATATGCGGCACGACTGGCCCACTTGGAGGGCCATGCTGCCTCATTATATTGAAACAAGATTTTGAGCA
>CAZPHZ010000489.1:0-1609 GCA_964586035.1 uncultured Saprospiraceae bacterium | reverse complement strand
GTGGTGTTGGCTCAGGTTATCAACAAGGACTCCAACATTGGCACGCTGGATATGCTCTACCTGTATGGTTCGCTTATCATGGCGAACAATACGGGCGCGGCAATGGTGTGTGACGCGTGCGCCCATGGGGTAACACGCGGGCCACACCCCGAGGCGGGCTCCGAATAGATGACGCCGCTCCCTCCGCTCGCCATCACGTCTTTCGTTAAATCCACCAGCCATTTTTTCTGGTTGGCAGGGCCTGGCGGGGCATAACCGGGATACACGGCGTCGATGATGTTGTTGGCGTTGTCGTTGTTTTCCCAAGTCCAGATGTAGCCCGTTTCAAAAATCATCACCGCTTTGCCGGGATATTGCTGTTTGAGCGAAGTGATGACATTGCCCGTTTCTTCGATGGTGGTGGGCTGGTGCCACTTCCAGTAATACGAAATGCCGATGATGTCGAAATCGGTGACGCCGTGGCTGGTGAACCCGTCGAGCAGCCAGCCCGCATTGGCGGGACCGGCCACATGGACCGCCACTTTGATAACGGCTCCGGCACTGTCCTCTGCATCGCGCACGGCTTGAATGGCGGTGTTAAAAAGAGCGGCGTTGCGCTCCCAGTCGAGCGTCCACACCTGGTTGTCATCTGGAGACAAGAGAATGCCTTTGTTGGTCTCGTTACCGATTTGCACCATTTCAGGCAACAGACCTTCCGAGTGCAGGGAGGTCAGCGTTTGAAAAATATAATTGTAAAGCGAGTCTTTCAACAGGGGCAAATCATCAACAACGCCGAGCCAGGCGGCGGGCACGAGTTGCTTGCCGGGGTCGGCCCAGTTGTCGGAAAGGTGGAAGTCGAGGAGCACCTGCATGCCGGCATTTTTGGCCCTGCCGATGCTCTTTTTTACATCTGCGAAATCGGAATAACGGTGGCCCGCATTGAGCGCATCGTACCACGCCGGCGTGTGCCACAGCCGAAGCCGAACGAGGTTGCAGCCGTGCTCTGCAAATATTTCGTATGGGTCTTTGGCCATGCCATTTTCCCGGTACACCACGCCGCAATCTTCCATTTCATTGACATACGACAGGTCGTTGCCGAAAAAAAATTCCTGGCCGGTGAGGAGCGACACCGGCATTAGCGCCAAGAGGAAAAGAAAGTGAGCTGGTCTGATTATAGTCATAGGTAAATGTTTAGACTGCCAGCAAGGCCTATAAGGATATGGTATCCATTTAGCGTTGCCTATCCAATTTAATCCCTCCCCTCTGTGAGGGGGCAGGGAGGGCGATTGCTTTCAAAATCACGCTAAATGGATACATGTTTTCAAAACGTTATAGGTCCGGGCTGACTTCCGGCATCAAATATACGCCGTAAATTCGATGGCACCTGAGGCCACTCAGAAAACGGAAAACGCCGGAATGTGCTGCCGGCGGGAAATATTTCTATTTTGTGGAAAAATTCACAAACGCCATGAAAATACGACCACATCGCCTCCCGGCCATTCTGCTGCTCACCGCTCTTTTCCAACTGCTGTTTCTCAGCTGCAAAAACACCACAAGCCAAAACCCGCCGCTACCCAACATCGTGCGCATATGCGCCCACGAACTCCTCTACCGCGATCTCGCCGAGGCG
>CAZPHZ010000488.1:0-1629 GCA_964586035.1 uncultured Saprospiraceae bacterium | reverse complement strand
CATTTTTACTACCGAAAAATTATACCCCAAACCCATATCCGGCGTGGCGTTGGGGCTGGCTTACACCGCATTTGGCGGAGCCACGCTTTACATAGAAGCAGCGGGAATAAAGAGCCGGGGGCCAGGGTTCAAACAAACCGGGCAACTGGGCAGCGTGATGAAAGAGTCGGCTGAAATTGCATATAGCTACGTCCGCTCTTTGCTTTGTTGTGAGGAACCACCGAATAATTATTTCGAAGAAAATACAGTACACCTGCACGTACCGGCCGGGGCCACTCCAAAGGACGGGCCTTCTGCCGGTGTCACCATGGCATTGGCACTTTACTCGCTTGCAAAGGGAATACCCATCAAAGACGGCCTCGCCATGACGGGCGAACTCACCCTCACGGGCAAAGTCCTTCCAATCGGTGGGGTAAAGGAAAAGACCATCGCCGCCCGGCGGGTCGGCATCAAAGAACTCATCTTCCCCATCGACAACAAAAAAGATTTCGAGGAATTGCCGGAATATATCCGCGAAGGTATCGATGTCCATTTTGCCGATTATTTTAAAGATGTGCTGGAGGTGGCTTATGAGCAGTAGATGGCAGAATCTGAGAATCCTGTCTAACTTGCGGCCCTTTTCACACTGAACCCGAAGTTCATGAGCGTCGAAGAATTTTTCAACCTCTTTCTGGAAGAATTGACCTCCAGCCCCAAGTTGCGCAAGTATTACAAATACCACGACGATCCGGCCAAGATGGATTTCCGCAAAGCGTATTTCTACCAGCGGCTACAATATATTTTTGACAATCTCCGATCTTTCCAATCAGAAAGTAGCACCCCCCTGAGAATTTGGGATGTGGGCTGTGGTTATGCCACCACCCAGATATTTCTGGCCCTGAACGGCATACCCTCCCGCGGTTCTACCCTTGAATTTTATTTCAAAGAAATACCGGAACGGCTGCGCTATTGGGAGCCATTCGGCGACATGAACCTGCTCAAGGTGAATTACGAAAATATCTTCGATGCGGCTGTCACGGAAAATTCGGAAGATGTAATTCTGGTGCAGGACACCCTCCACCACCTGGAACCGCTAAAGGACAGTCTGCAAATATTCCATCGTTCGTTGCGGCCAGGGGGCAGGTTGATGGCCATTGAAGAAAACGGCAACAATATTTTGCAACGCATCAAACTGTACCGCTACCGCGGCAACCGGCGCATCATCGAATATTTTGACGAAGGCCTCGGCCGCATGGTGATGATGGGCAACGAAAATATACGCCCCTATGCAGTGTGGAAAAAGGAGCTCGCCGCCGCAGGCCTCATCATGGACGAGAAGCGGCTGCAGTACATCCGGCTGCTTCCGCCCTCTTTTTTTTCAAAAAACACTCTCTCCAGGATGGTTGAAAAGGAGCAACGTTTATGGAAGAAATCGGCCTTTTTGAGAGAATATTTTTTCTTTGGCATCAATTTTATCGCCCGTAAACCCCGATGAGTTTCTACGAAAAACATCGACAAAGCGGAACAATCGGAAAGGCCGGCATTCGTTTTAAGAAAAGGGCATGATGTTGAGGAAGTTGAGGAGGTTGAGGACGTTGAGTCAGTTGAGGAGGTTGCGGACGATGAGGAGGTAGAGGGAGTTGAACTGTG
>CAZPHZ010000487.1:0-1641 GCA_964586035.1 uncultured Saprospiraceae bacterium | reverse complement strand
TTCCTTCGGTCGTTGTTCATCCCGACCTCCGGTGCGGGACTTCCTTCGGTCGTTGCTCATTGCTCATTTTTAACCATGATAACCTACATCAAAGGCACGATAGCATTCAAGACCCCGGCGTATGTTGTGGTGGAGGCAGGAGGCATCGGCTACCACGTCAACATCAGCCTGAATACCTACGCCAAAGTGGAAAAGATGGAGCATGTGAAGCTACTCACGTATTACCACGTGAAGGAAGATGCGCACACGCTGTACGGATTTGCGGAAGACGGGGAGCGTAGCCTTTTCGTGCACCTGATTTCAGTGTCGGGGGTGGGGCCTTCAACTGCACAAGTGGTGCTATCCACAATGGCGCCCGAAGAGTTGCGGGCCGCCATAATTGGAGAAAACGAAGCCTTGCTGCGCAAGGTGAAAGGCATCGGGGCGAAGACGGCTAAACAAATAATTCTCGACCTAAAGAACCGGCTTTTGAAAGAGGGGGGAGAATTCACACTGCCAGCGGTGGCTGCAAACAATACGATGCGGCAGGAAGCGTTATCTGCCCTGTTGTCTTTACAAGTGAATAAGATACAGGCGCAAAAGGCCCTGAACAAGATTTTGCTGGAGCAGCCAGCCATTCAAAACGTGGAAGATTTGGTTCGCCTGGCGCTGAAGCAGCTTAGTTAAATGGCCTGATGGTAATAGGGTTTCCAAGCCATCAACCATTTGGTCATTCAACGGCGCAGCAATTGTTAAAGTCAGCATATTCAGAAAATCGCCGGAGCGTTTGGCGTTTTGGCCGTATTAAAAGTGCGAATAAAAACACGGGAAACTGGATTAATTTACGATTAGAATTAGATAAAAACAGCGTTATACTAAACCATTCTGAGACCTTTTCGTAAAACCCACTTTTCTTGGGGGGGGAAGCGCATTTTGCTTCCTGTTTTCGCACCATACTTTACATTTTGGAACTTGTCTTTAAATAAGCAGTTGGCCCATTGCTTTCTGTTTTGGAGGACTAACGATGAATCTGTAAACCGAAACATTATCCCGCAGAGAATCGAACGAAGAATTGCTATTGCCCAATTACATTATGAATAGGAATAAATATCTACCCGGCATTGTTGTTATTACTGGACTGGCTGCATTGAGTGTGAATCTTTTCGGAAATCCCAATTTCCCGGAGAACCCATACACACAGGAGTATGTATTTGCAGCCTCATCCCATACCTCATACTTCTCACCTCTCACCTCGAACCTCATACCTCAAGACACCATTCCCATCGAGGAACGCTACGGCGATTTTTTGAACAACCCCAACCCCAACCCCTTCGACCTCAACGACCCGCCCATCATCGAACAATCGGTGGATTACGACCCCGCTTCGGGACAATATATCATAAGCGAGCACATCGGGGAGGATTACTTCCGCCCTCCGACTTACATGACTTTCGAGGAATATATGGATTACCAGGCTCAAAAGCAGGAGCGTGAGTATTTCAACAGCCTTTCCGGCCTCGGCGACGCGGGCAGCGCCACAGGCCGCGTAGACCCCATCGCCAAGGTGGATGTAAAAAACCAGCTCATCGACCGTCTTTTTGGCGGCACGGAGGTGGACATTCGCCCGCAGGCCAATATAGACCTGACCTTTGGTGCAGAGTT
>CAZPHZ010000486.1:0-1642 GCA_964586035.1 uncultured Saprospiraceae bacterium | reverse complement strand
GCTCCCGAAGCCCTGGTTCAGCGTAAATGGAAATCCCGAACCAAGATTCCACCGGGCCGCAGCCTCCCACTCTTTCTTATCCCCAAATTGGTAGGTGGCCAACAGGTTTACATTATGCCGCCGGTCAAAAATTGTGGGGAATGTTTGCTCTCCGTCGAATCGTTTTACGTGGGCCAGCGAGTAGGTGACCCAGGCAAAAAAGTCTTGTTTTTGATACCGCAGAGATAAGTCAATGCCATAGGCATCTCCGCTTTCAGTCACAAAGTCAGGGTCTGTGGGTTCTAATTTATTGCGATTGAGTTGAATAAGCTGAGAGTATCTTTTGTAATACGGCTCCACATTCAGCTCGATGTTTTTCGTCAGGTCAACTTCAGCTCCGATAACTCCGTGAATGGCCTTTTGCAGCCGGTGCGGAGCGTTGTCCACGCCATTGGGCTGTTTCACATTTTCGTCCGGGCCGGCCAGAAAACCAACGAATAAATTCACCACATCGAGTTCATTTACGCTGGCAATGAGGTTTTGGGAATAATAGCCTGCTGCCATTTTCAGCCGAAAATCATCGGACACATTCCATTTGGCCCCGAACCGCGGTTCGATGTTGGATGCTGGCACGGAAGGATAGAATTGCAACCGCAAGCCCGGTTCGAGAATCCAGTCACCAATTCTTTGCTTAACCTTTATATACCCGGCCAGCTCGTTGGTGTTTATGTCTTTATTTATGGTATTCCCGACGAAGTTCTTGAACTTGAATTTTGTGTCGAGTCCATTCACTTCGAATCCATAATTCACCTCGCTATTGAGTCCGTAATAAGTAAAATCCAACAACACGTTGTAGCTAAATATGCCAGAGGTACGCGGGTCCGCGTTTGCTTCCCGCAATTCGATATCGTAATTTGAGAAGGCGATGGTCCCCCCGATAACGAGATTGGAATTTGGAGGAATGAGGGTGAAATTCGTACCGCCCCCTGCGGCGTTCCAGCCTAATTTCGCCACTCCCACGTAGTTTACGTCGTCGTTAAAATTGAACCCGAACAGATTGAATTTACTGCCATTGCCAGTAAGGAACGACAACTTTCCATAAAGGTCGGTGAAGCTGAATGGCAGCCGGTTGAGGTCTTTTCCATTGAGCGTGTCGTTGTTGTATTTATAAAAAGAGGTATCCACCGCATAAGAATAAAACCACGGTGAGGTTTTGTCAATATACGAGTGTTTTGCGGTGAGTAAAAAAGAGGTGCTGCCCCCACCCTCTTCAAATTTTTTCAAAGGGCCTTCGATTAGGGCTTTCGCCTGAAAAGGGTTGGCGCTTACAAGGCCCGCCAATCGTTTTTTATTGCCCTCGCGGGTTTTTAGATCGATAACAGCGGAAATTCTGCCGCCATATTCAGCATCGAAGCCAGCGGTCAGCACGTCCACGGTTTTGATGGTTTCGGTTTCAAAAACTGAGAAAAATCCGATGCTGTGAAATGGGTTGTAAATGGTCATCCCGTCGAGCAAAATCTTGTTCTGAATGGGAGAACCACCACGAATATAAATCTGCCCACCCTGGTCACCGGTAGAAATGATACCCGGCAATACCGGAAGATATTGGGCAATGTCCGTTTGTCCACCGGTACTTGGCAAGGCCTTGATCTGACTCGCAGTA
>CAZPHZ010000485.1:0-1651 GCA_964586035.1 uncultured Saprospiraceae bacterium | reverse complement strand
GTACAAAAAAATGAAAACAATCCGCCAAGCCGGTGGGGATTTAAAAAAGAGCCCTCCGGAAAATATTCCCGGAGGCCTCTTTCCTATGGCAAAATCATCATTTTGCCGATGGTTGCATACCTGCCGTTTTCGTTTTCAAAAACCAACCGGTAAAAACCCAGACCAGCACCAATCGCAACGGGACGTTCCCAGTTAATGTGATGTACTCCGGCAGTTTCCCACCCATCGAATGGTATAGCTATCTTTCGCCCCAGCGCATCGAATAATTCCAGTTGCACATGCCCAGTTTGCATTAATTCCCACGAAAACGTGGTGCCAACGGCAAAAGGGTTCGGCTTGTTTTGCATCAAAACAAATCCTCCGGATTTAGACCTTTCGATGTCTGCCACAATGCAGGTCGTGCCAAATTCGCCACAAAAAGTGCGCTCCGGCAGGGTGCAGTCCAGCACAAATGGGTTGGGTTTGCCCGACTGGTGCTGCGCAATTTTCCACGTGCGGTTCCACTCCGTTTGGTCCACAGGGTCGAGAAAATGCCAGGCACAGAATGTTTGTCGTTGCAGCTCGAAAAACGCCGGGTCCGCCGCGTCAGCCTGTGCCCTGTACATGGTGTAGAAATACATCATCGAGCGCGCCACGTTGCCTTTGTGGTCCTCCCGCGGCTCGAACAATGCGCCTTTTCGCTCGCTGTACAGGTCTATATTGGAAGCCGGAATGGAAGACTGCGACTGGCCGAGGTAGTACCATTCGTCGGTTTCGCTATCGGGAATTTCAGCAAAAGGCGAGTTGCCGCGGTCGGCATTCACATCGGCACGTGTGGGATAAAGATGGTGCATATCTCCGGCAGCCGCTCCGGTAGCACCGAGACTCTGAGGGTATGTATGCTCAGTATTGATGGCGTCAGGGCCTCCGTTCATGTATGCTGCCTGGGTGGGATCTTTGGTGGGGTCAAGCCAGATAGTGAAGCCCGAATAAACGCCGGTGAGACTGTCGTTGTGGTTGTCTATTTCACCAAAAAGTGTATCGCGGGCTTGTGCCTGCGGCAATAAGAGAACGGGTTTATAATCGCTGACGAGGGAATCGAGTAACTCTTGTCCAGAGAGGCCGGGGAACACATCCTGATGCTGTTGGGCTGAGACATGAAAACCAAGGCAGGCGAACAAAATGATAATGGCTATTTTTGAAAACATCCTGTGCAATTTAGTCCGCAAAGGTAGTTTTTTAGATGGCCATTCAGGTGGGTAAATAGCGATGCGATTGCTTTGAGCAATCGCATCGCTTGTTCTTCTCCCCGCTGTCAGATAGTTCCTGCCAATAGTTCATCGAACTACGTCGCCCAGGTGCGGCCAACTTCCTCGAACGGAATACAACCCTTATAGTCGCCGGGCACGGGGTCGTATTTCAGCACCTCGGAGGCGCCGGGTTCGGAGGTGAAGAATCCGAGAACGGTCAATTCTTTCACTGAGCGGAAGAAATGCGGCTCGCCCTCTTTTTTATTTTCACCAAAAGCCTCGTTGTCATATTTGGTGAGCAGTTCATCCTGCTGCTTCGGCGTCAGGCTGGCGAAGGATTTGCCGTGGGCTGCTTTGGCATCGGCTTCCACAGTTTTCAGGCCTTCGCGGAAAGTGGTCTTTTCCTTTTCCTGATAAAACTC
>CAZPHZ010000484.1:0-1667 GCA_964586035.1 uncultured Saprospiraceae bacterium | reverse complement strand
AGTGGGACGACCGGGCCATCAGCGAGCTGTCGTGGGAGATGGGCAACCGGCGGGGACTCAATCCTTTTAGCCTGCGGCTGGCATTGGAGCACCAGCGCTACAACGACCCGTTCGAGGCAGACATCAAGCGCAGCTACCTCCGCGCTTCATTGGAATACAACGCGGCTTTTGCCTATGAAAAAGGCCGCTATCAGTACCTCCGCATTTTTGTGGGGGGCTTTTTGAAAAATGACCAAAAAAATCGTGGCTACGCCTACCCCGGCGCGTTCAATCTCACCGCACAGGGGTTCAACGACTACCGCTACGACGAACTGTATTTTGGGCGCACGGAAACCACGGGCTTCCTGTCGCAACAAATCATGCTCAAAGACGGCGGCATGAAAATACCGCTCGGCAGCCCCTTTGCCGAAGGCCGCAGCCGCAACTTTATCGTCGCCATCAACCTGAAAGCCGACCTGCCGCAAGACCTGCCGTTCAAGCTGCCGCTGAAACCCTATTTCGATATCGCATATTACGACGATGCCCGCAACATTTCATCCGATTTGAATTTCAATGACCAGCTCTGGTGGCAGGGCGGCTTTGCGCTGGAATTTGGCAAAGGCACGGTGGGCATTTACTTCCCCGTGGTGAATTCGAAAAACCTGCGGGGCGGGGACAAGACCATTGGCCTGTACGATGCCAGCGGCCGCGATACTTTTTGGAAGCGTATCGCTTTCAGCGTGGATTTAATGAAACTTAACCCGTGGAATTTGATTGAGGGGTTTTCGCTGTGAGAGGGGTATATTTTCGGGAGTCATATTCCCCGGATGAAGTAAGTTTCTGTATTTAAGAATGATAGGATAGCGATTGGCAATTCAAAAGCTTTGCGCGATAACATATGTAGCTACTTTAGGAACGAATATTCACATGACGAAAGCTGCACCTAATACAATTATATTGCCCTGGTGGCAATATTTTTAAGGTTTAGATTGATATTCAAAAGTTCAATCGAATAACTGGTCGTATTCGCCGCGCTGCTCTTTCTTTTTGAGCGGGGGCATTTCGAGGGGTTTCTCATCTGAAGAGGCGTTGTCCAATTCCTCATATTCCACCAACTCCCCTTGTTGATTATTTTCGTACTGTCGTGTGGCATTTTTTATTTTCTTTTTAAAAAGGGCTTTCGCGAATAAAAAAGGGAAAACTACCGTGTAACCAATCGCAGTAAAAAGGATGGCAATAATGCCCAAAAGGGGGTTGTTTTTCACTGTTTTTATCAGCCATTTCCCGTAGTTGATGACTACCGTGCGGTCAATGATGAAGGCCGCGAGCAATAGCACGGGAGCCACCCATGAAAGTACCCAAAACAATCCCCGAAGGAGGAAGAATATACCAATGAAAAAAGCCACCATCAGCAACATGCCGGCGATGGAGTCTATACGGAATTGTGCAGTTTTACGGAAAGGCATGGATTTTATTTTTTTTTGCTTCTGATTGCAGCCCTAATAACAACTCATTAAGCTCCAATCAAGTTGTGCGCATATCCGGGATTTTCGCAGGAAAGTGAAGAGGAAAAGCGCGAGGCAGAGGAAGCAGCGCCTAGCTTGCTGGCGGAGTTCTGGTACTTCTTGCGTTACAACAAGAAGTGGTGGTTGACACCCATCATCGTCACCATCCTGTTGCTGGGCGCC
>CAZPHZ010000483.1:0-1674 GCA_964586035.1 uncultured Saprospiraceae bacterium | reverse complement strand
AAGTAATTTACCTTTGGTGAAACTTAAAAAAATGTACCGGTTCTTAATTTCCATCTTGCTCATTTGTCTTTGCATGCCCGCCTGCCTCAATGATTCCTCCAATCGGCAGATAGAAAATATCATGGCAATCGTGAAATCCAAATACGCACCCGATAAGCGCGTCGCGTTATTGGATTACACTTTTGAATTGAAAGGAAAAGAAGTTTTGATTAAAGGAGAAACGAATTTGCCGGAGGCAAAAAAAGAATTGTTGAAACGACTGGCAGTAGCGGGCTTTGGCGTGCTCGACAGTTTGTCCGTTTTACCTTCAGCAGATCTCGAAGGTCAGTCTCACGGCATTGTTAATCTGTCGGTTTCCAACATCCGTTCTGCTCCAAAACACTCCGCTGAACTTGCGACACAGGCATTACTCGGCACTCCATTAAAAGTTTGGAAGAAGCAAGATGGATTTTATTCAGTGCAGACACCCGACGGATATCTGGGTTGGCTCGATGCAGGTGGTTTTGTGCTCACCGACTCTGACGGAATCGCAGAATGGACGACCAGCGAGCGGGTCATTATCACCGCTGAATTCGGCTTTGTGTTGGAAAACCCATCTGCCGGTTCACCCAAAGTTTCGGACCTCGTGGCAGGAGATATTTTGAGAAAAACCAGGCAATCCGGCCCATATACCGAGGTGATTTTTCCCGATGGCCGAACCGGATTTGTTGCCAATTCTTCCCTCACTCCTTTTCGGGAATGGCTGGCAACACGCACCTTCGATGCGGAGCATATTCTCGCCACTGCGAATGAACTGAAAGGGAGGCCATACCTCTGGGGAGGCACTTCCGGGAAGGGCATGGATTGCAGCGGGTTCACCAAAACAGTGTACTTTTTGAACGGCATCATGCTCCAACGAGACGCCAGCCAGCAAGTTCACACTGGAGAAGCACTTGAAGCTGACACTACCTTTCAGAACCTGCAACCTGGCGACCTCTTGTTTTTTGGGCGCCCTGCCTCTGATAAATTACCGGAAAAAATTTGGCATGTGGCCATTTATGAAGGCGATGGGAAAATTATCCATGCTTCTGAACGGGTAAAAGTTGAGAGCCTGCGCCGTGGTGATTCCCTTTTCAACGAAGCACGCCTTAACTCATTCGTTCGGGCCAGCAGGCTTCTCACGTCCATTGGGTCCAATGGTATCATTGCAATTAAGGATATGAAGGAATATCAGGCCGCTGAAAAGATAAAGGATTGATATTCCACATTTTAGCAAGTTAAATTCTATAGCAATTCCAAACATTCGCGCAGGCTATCACGCCAATGTGGGATTTCCAGACCAAATACCTTTTTTATTTTGCCCTTATTCAAAACGCTGAAGGCAGGCCGTTGTGCCGGGGTGGGAAAATCGAAGGAGTCGATAGGCAGCACTTTTACGGGCTTGTTTTTTATTTCAAAAATCGCCTTTGCAAAATCATACCAACTCGTCACGCCTTCATCGCTAAAATGATACAATCCCGATAGTCTTTCTGCAGGCACCTCTCCCCTTTCTACTTTTTGAATCATTGTCAACAGGGCTCCCGCCAAATCAGCAGCGTAGGTTGGAGTTCCAATCTGGTCGAAAACGACCTTCACTTCCTGGCGTTCCCCGCTCAGGCGCAGCATGGTCTTGACAAAGTTATGGCCATAAGAGGA
>CAZPHZ010000482.1:0-1675 GCA_964586035.1 uncultured Saprospiraceae bacterium | reverse complement strand
ATTGCTAACTACTCTTTTATTATCTTAATTAAAAATCTCTTTTCTTGTCCGAACACCCGGCAGGCAAGACCGTCCACGGCCCTCCACACCCGATACGGAAAAAACTGCATGAGCAGGTGTGTGCGCAATTTCGACAGGTACTTGTTGCTGAAAGTCTCCATACGCCAGTGCGCTCCTTTTTCCGGCAAAAACTTCCCGGTGTTTTCCCGGTTGAATGAGTGAAGATGCGCATTTTTCGGGGTGGGCCGGTTGCAGTGCACACAAAGGTAATACTCGATGCGCTCGTCGTACGGAGTGGTTATAACGACGGTGCCGCCGGGCTTCACGGTTTCTACCAATTTAGCCACGAATAGCCGGGGGTCTGGCACATGCTCCATAATTTCCGAGGCGATGATGCAATCCACCGAATTTTTCCGCAGTGGAATGTGGTAAACGTCGCCGGCCAGACCAGCGTGCAACTCGTGCGGTACCCGGCGCAGGGCTTCCCGCGGATTGATCGCCGAGATGTCCATGCTGATTACTTTCACGCCCTTCGGGCAAAAATGCGCTGCCACCCAGCCATTGCCGCAGCCCGCGTCAAGCACCAATGAAGCGTCTTCGGGAACCGCTCGGGCAATGGTCTCGTGCAGACGCCGGTTTTCATGCCGCGAAGCAGCGTCTTCGTGCGCCTTGAAATAATCGAAGTACGCAGCATCTGTCTGGTAATGGCCTGCATAATCGAACACACTGCCCATCTCGCCGTGTAAGCGGCTATGTTCCACCGGCTGAGTGGGTTCTGCCGGTAACAACACCGGCACCCCGTTTTCCTCCCGGTACTTTTTGCCCGTCTTCCCGCCCGTCAGCACTTTTGCTGCAGCATCGTAATGCAACGTCTCGCCGCTATGCGGCCCGGCCACTATGGCTTGTAAAAATTTCTTCATGGATAAAAAGCGGCGCGAAGGTAAGAAATCAGGTGGTGGCGTGAATGGGGGGTGACGGGTATTTGTCATTTCACCCCGTCCTCTGTATTCTCCGGTGCGCCTCGATGGACAGACCGAAGAGCACCGCCGTCAGCACGGTGATGAACACGAGGGCCAGATGCAACTGGCCGATAAGGCCCAGCGCAAAGAATATTAATGCAAAGAGGTCGCGCTTGCCGAGGGGTGCCAGGAATTTCAGGAGGCGGTCAACGGGCGTTTTGCCCTCCTGGTAGCTGTACTCGATGTTGAGCAGGGAGCCGCCCTTATTGTAGCGCCGGAGGTAATAATACATGCTGCTCAATGCCAGCGCCGTAAAAACGAGGGTCAGTATACCAGCAATTTTTTCAAAGCCGGAGACGCCGTCGCGGAACAGGCCAATGAGGAAACCCGCCAGTGCCAGCACATAAGAGCTGTTGTCCACGAGGGTGTCGAGCCATTGCCCGAAGGGCGAAGCTTTGAATTTCAGGCGGGCCAGTTCGCCGTCCACGCCGTCGAACACGCTGGTGAGGTGAAACAGCAAAGCACCGAGCATAAACCCCCAATAAGGCCCCTGTGCCAGCAGCCACGCCGCGAGAACGCCGAGCAGGCCGGTGAAAACGGTGAACTGGTTCGGGGTGATGGCCGTGTGCGCCAGCACCCGGCTGACGCTGATGGAAATGGGGCGGTTCAGGTGGCGGCTCACCCAGCCGTCGGTAGGCTTGACGAGACTGCGGCGG
>CAZPHZ010000481.1:0-1690 GCA_964586035.1 uncultured Saprospiraceae bacterium | reverse complement strand
GATAGAACCCCACGGAAGGCATGAGGAACCAGTCCCATTACCCATCAATACCCCTCTCGAAGATATAACCCCCTATTTTCACCAAGCCAGCCAGACCTTGTTTTTCAGTACCGATGGGAGGGAAAGTTTGGGGGGGTTCGACATTTTCAGGAGCAAAAAAACAAGTTCCGGAATCTGGTCGGAACCTCAAAATCTCGGTTATCCACTCAACAGCAGTTTCGATGAGCAGTACTTTACTTTCCACACTCGAACAAAAAGTGGTTACTTCTCGTCGAACCGTCCCGGCGGCGTCAACGATGGCACACACTTAGGTAGCCTTCCCCTTGATATTTACCGGGCACAGATGTACGTCGAATTGAATCCACGTTTTATCAATACGCTCGATAGTGCAGCTTTTTGCAACGTAACTGTTGAGCTAGCCGACCTTACCATGGGTGGAAGCCGTACTTTTTATATCAGTGCCGGATGTGACGATTACCAGATACCACTTGATCTCGAAAGAGTATACAGCATGACTATCACGGGGGAAGACTACCTGCCAACCGTCGTGAAGCTGAACACATTGGGTATAAGTTTTTCGACGATATTGAAAAAAGTCTTCCCGATGGTTCCCGAATCCACCGCTGAAGTGATAGAGCCCAAAGTGAGGGTGAAAAATCCCTAACCCCCGCTTAAAAATAATTTGCGGAGGCTGTCAGCCGGGCATCTCTCATCTGTTACCTTTGCGCCCGTGAAAAATCTGGAGCGCATTCTCTCCCTTTACCAGAACGATAATAGAACTGGTAAAATCAACACTTCTCTCGACGATGCCACACCTGCCCGTTTGCTACTCAAAGGAATGGCTGGTGCACAAGAATGCTTTGTCCTGGCAGGAATGTACCTCGCCAATCCACGCCCACACTTATTTATAGCCACTGATAAAGAAGAGGCAGCCTACCTTCAAAATACACTGGCCAATTTGTTGAACAAAAAACCTGTTCTTTTCTTCCCTGACTCGTTCAAGCGGCCAATGTATTATGAGCAACTGAATCACACCAATGTACTGGAAAGGACGGAGACCATCAATAAGATTAGCTCATCAGGTGGCAATCCGGAAGTAATAATAAGTTACCCGGAGGCGCTTTTTGAAAAAGTGGTGGCACCGGAAGTACTGGAAAGTACACGCATTGAGATCGCCTCCGGCGAAACGGTGGACGTGGATTTTATCATCGACCTACTCATTGAATACGGATTTCAGCGGGAGGACTTCGTTTACGAACCCGGTCAGTTTTCCATCCGGGGAGCCATTGTAGATATTTTCAGCTATGGCAATGAATATCCCTACCGAATAGAGTTGTTCGACGAAGATGTGGAGAGCATCCGCACCTTCGATCCCCTGTCGCAATTGTCGATGCAGAATATCGCCAAGGTGTCCATTGTGCCAAACATCAACACCAAATTTAGCAGTGTGCAAAAGGTGTCATTGTTGAAAGTGCTTCCTCAGGGAACCGCTGTTTGGGTGAAAGATTTTTCCATGCTGGTGGATAAACTGCAAATATGCTTTGAAAAAGCGGAGCAATTTGCAAAAACCATCACTTTGCTCGATGAGGGCGAGCTGGCCGAATTCTTTCACGACCGGGCGTTTATCCGCCCGAACGAAGTTGTGGAAGATATTCAGATATACCCACTGATTTCTATGGGGACTGATCCC
>CAZPHZ010000480.1:0-1693 GCA_964586035.1 uncultured Saprospiraceae bacterium | reverse complement strand
GGTTGATAGTTGATAGTTGATGGTTGATGGTTGATGGTTTGGACGTGCCGCTAACAACTAACAACTGACAACAAACAATTATTTCAGTTTTACGGCAGTGCCATAGGCCAGTATTTCAGCGCAGCCCTGCATGATCATCGAAGTGGTAAAACGCACGTTGATAACGGCATCGGCGCCAATGCGCTCCGCATCGGCTATCATGCGCTGGATGGCGTGTTCCCGCGACTGGGCTATCAGTTTGGTGTATTCGGCAATTTCCCCACCGACGAGGTTGCGGAAGGCAGCGCCGATGTCCCGCCCGATGTTTCGTGCCCGGACGGTATTCCCGCGGGCAATATCTATCACTTCGGCTATTTCCCTGCCGGGAATGAAGTCGGTGGAAGTGATTATGATGTCTTCGTATTCCATGCGATGAAAGTTTGGTGGCAAATAATTTCGCTTAAAATGCGCTGGCCCTTATCAACAATACCACGCCAAATACTATGAGTGCGATGCCGGCGATGCGGCGCAGCCAGAGAATGAAGTTGGGCTTCAACCAGCGGCGGATAAATTTTGCCAATGCCACTTTTAGGGTATCGGAAAAAACGAGGGTGCCGACCAGCCCGCCATAAAACCAGCGTGCTTCGTGCGGCTGTAAACCCTGCTGGGTGAAAAGCATCCCCGAAACGCCTATCCAAAAGAAAAAGGTGAACGGGTTGACGGAATTGATGAGAAAGCCCCGGAACCAAAGCGAAAAATAAGAGTGGTGGCGAATGGCCTTTTTTTCAAACTTCTCGATATCTGGCGGCTTTACCAATATAGCTCCAAGACCGAATAGCAGCATTATAATTCCCCCCACAATTCCAATGGTGAACTCCAAGCCATCCCAACGCAATAATTCTGCAATGTACGACACACCAAAATACGTCAAAGTGATGAAACACATATCGCTCATCCAGATGCCGAGACCTACCATCCATCCAGCCCGAAATCCCTCTTCAATGCTCGTTTGCACCAGGGCAAAGAGAATAGGGCCGACAAGTATGCTGAGGGCGAGTCCGAATTTTATACCATTCCAAAGTAGGTCCATTACAGATGGCTGCTAATAAAACGAACGGCGAACTTAAAAATATATCGTGGCAACTACCCGGCGGCGGCTACCATTATTTCTGAATTCGCAAAGATAAAGGCCCTGCCAGGTTCCGAGATTCAAAACTCCTTTGGAAATGGGAATACTTACGGAGTTGCCGCTCAACACTGATTTTACATGAGCTGGCATGTCGTCGGGCCCCTCTAAGGTGTGGGTAAGCCCAGGCTCGTTTTCCGGTATTAACCTGTTGAAAATCATCTCGAAATCGTTGAGCACGGATGGGTCTGCGTTTTCATTAATGGCCAACCCGGCAGAAGTGTGCTTGATGAATAAGTGAAGAATGCCGGTATCGGGCAAGGATCCTATTTCGCGCAGGACTTCAGATGTTATCAAATGGAACCCCCTGGGAAAGGCCGGGAGTGAAATTTCGATTTGACGAATCATATTCCGGGTTTTTTATGAAGGCAAAAATAGAAAGTTTAGTCCTGAGAAAATTACCTTTAAAAAAAACATTCGGGGATTAGAGGGAGTTCCTTGTTGAGGCGGGCAAGCCTTTGATGTTCTTTTAAATTACACATTATACAAAGATGGTATGTTTTTTGAAAATTATATTGTTCATTTTCA
>CAZPHZ010000479.1:0-1707 GCA_964586035.1 uncultured Saprospiraceae bacterium | reverse complement strand
TGTGGCCGTATTTTTTTGGATACTGTTACCGATGTTGAGCTATTTCAGGCTCGGTAAAATTATTTCTCATGAGCAAGCCGCGCAAATCGTTGGCAACCATTTTTCAGGGGTAAAAGACAAACTTCTAAACGTGTTGCAACTACAGCACCAGGCTGACACAGCCTTGAGCAGGGAGTTGATTTTAGCCAGCATCGACCAGAAATCAGAAGAAATCAGACCGGTTCCCTTTCGCAATGCCATTGATTTGGGGCAAAACCGGAAATACTTGCGATATTCATTACCGCCTCTATTATTACTTATCGTTTTGCTTCTTGCGGCACCCAGCCTTATTACAGATAGTACTGCCAGGCTCATTAAATACAATCGGGAATTTGAAAAGCCGGCACCCTTCCATTTTATCGTGGAAGAGGAAAATCTGAAGGTGGTGCAATTTGGAGAGTATCCCCTCGCTGTCAAAGTGGAAGGTGAGGTGTTGCCCAACGAGGTGTTCATCGACGTGGATAACATTCAGTACCGCTTGACCAAAGGCGATGACGGTATGTTTAGCTACCGTTTTAGAAATGTGCAAAAAAACACGGAATTCAAGCTTTTTTCCAGCGGCATCTCCTCGAAGGATTATACGCTGGAGGTGCTGAAAAAGCCAAACATCACAGGCTTCGATGTGAAATTGGATTTCCCGGGATATACTGGCAGAAGAGATGAGGAACTGAAAAGCATCGGCGACATAGTAGTCCCGATAGGCACCCATGTGGATTGGGTTTTCAATGCTGAAAACACTGGCGCCATTTCGCTCCGGTTTGGCAGCGAGAAGGAGT
The DNA here is from genome assembly GCA_964586035.1 of uncultured Saprospiraceae bacterium. Taxonomy (GTDB): domain Bacteria; phylum Bacteroidota; class Bacteroidia; order Chitinophagales; family Saprospiraceae; genus UBA6168. Next base: position 892 of record CAZPHZ010000479.1, on the reverse strand, counting down.
TAGCCAGTGCCAAACGATTCTCTGATAATTTGTTTACGTTTAAAAAGAGAGCCCTGAAAGATGAATCCTACCGTTTATTCATTTCAAACGAAAACCTGCCGAATGCCGATTCTGTCAGCTATTCCATTACAGTAATTCCAGACCTGTATCCTTCCATAAATGCCGAAGAATTCAGAGATAGCTCGAACACAAAACTGATTTATTTCGTGGGGGAAGCCTCTGACGATTATGGGTTGTTGAGCCTCGCCTTTCACTATCGTATAAATAGAGACGATAATGAAGGAGAATTGAAAACCCTGAAGTTGCAAAAACCGGATGGGAAGACTATTCAATACCACCATATTTTCGACTTAAATGAGCTTGACCTGAAACCTGGAGATGAGGTGGCCTATTATTTCGAGGTGTTCGACAACGACGGCGTCAATGGAAGCAAATCTTCCCGCACCACCTTGATGGTCTATTCCATGCCTACTGTGGAGGAATTCGAGGACATGGCAGAACAAAATAACAAGGCCATTAAAGACAAACTTAAAGATGCCCTGAAAGAGAGTAAAAAAGTGCAGGAGGATATGAAAAAGCTGCACGATAAAGTATTGCAGCAAAATAAAATGGACTGGCAGACGCGCAAAGAACTGGAAAAATTACTCGACCGCCAGAAAGAGCTGGAAAAGCAAATAGAAGAGGCAAAACAGGCGATGGATGAAAATCAGAAAAACCAGGAAGAGTATTCCCAGCCAGAGGAAAGCATGAAGGACAAACAAGAGCAACTGGAGGATTTGATGGAAGATGTGGTCAGCGATGAGATGAAGGACCTGATGCAGAAAATTGAGGACCTGCTGCAGGAAATGGACAAAGACAAGGCGTTGGAAATGATGAAAGACATGCAATCCGG
>CAZPHZ010000478.1:0-1709 GCA_964586035.1 uncultured Saprospiraceae bacterium | reverse complement strand
CACTGGACTCCTGTTGCCGGACTTAGTGATCCCGAAATTCACAATCCCGTAGCTACTCCGGCGGTGAACACGGTTTATACGCTGACGGTGACAGACGAGAATGGTTGCGTGGTGGTACGAACGGTGACTTTGGTGGTATTGACGCTTTGCGAGGAGCCGTTCATTTTTGTTCCGTCGGCTTTTTCACCCAATGGAGATGGCCACAACGACACCTTCCGTGTGATGGGCAATAATATCGAAGAAATTTACATCGCCGTTTACAACCGTTGGGGAGAAAAAATGTGGGAATCTACAAATCCCGGCGAAGGTTGGGACGGCACTTACAAAGGCAAGCTGCTCACCACCGACGCTTTCGGCTATTATGTGGAGCTGACCTGCTTCGGCGGGCTTACTTTTTACAAAAAGGGTAATGTGACATTGTTCAGGTAAGGAGCGTTTTCAATCTGACCGTAGATAAATTTTATTTTGCACACTGTAATAAACGGCTGAAGCTATCAGGCCTCCAACCCTTTCAACTTTTTCAGCAGCCTGATTAATTTCAGATTAATGGACTTGTTGGCGTTGAAAAATATTCCGTTGATGGTTATCCAGTCTTCCTCCCGTTTGATTTCTTCCAACTTGTGATACAATACGCGTTGGGGTTTTTCCATGAGGGCTTTCCAATAGATGCATTTCGATGTCATGGCAAAACCTTCTTTGAAGGTTCCTAGAATAGATAAATTGCAAATGAAGAAAAGTTGTTCATCTCTTTTTGGGGATAAAAATGCATCGGCGGCATTTTTCAGTTTGCGTGGCGGCATGTTTACAAAATTGGTAAAAACGCTTTCGTCTTCGCGGTCGAAATCGAGATAATCCAGCACCATTTCCTGGATGTTTATCTCTTTGTATGACAGGTCATGGTATTTAAATATTGCCTCTGGATAAAGGGTTTCATTCATGTCTGCGCATTCCCGGATGATAAAATAGTCGAGCAGTTCCTCAAATGAATTTGCCAATAATTGCCTGACTGCTTTTAACCGGAAATCGTTTCCCAATGACATCACCTCCTGGGAGAGTTGTTTGCATCTGAAATCCACTTTTTCTTTAAAACCACTTTGGTTAAACCGCATGAGATAGGATTCATGCAGCCGTTTTGAATGCTCCTCCCGCAGTCTTTGGAGAAAATTCTTTCGGAACCGTTTGGTGATTTCCGCCTCTGTTCGATCCTGGTGCTCAGTGCCAAAAAAGTTTTCAAACATCCCGGCTTTTTCTTCATCCACATTTTCAAAAAAACGATAATTGCATTTAGTGCAAACGGCATCGTCCAGCCCCGTCTCTGCACCGCAATTCGGGCAGGTAATAGTCTCCTCGATGACGGCACTCCGGCAAAACGGGCAAGACTTAGCGCTGAGGGGGATGGCCTTATGACATACGCGACACTCTTTCATGGATGATGCGTTGTTTTCCGCACAATTTACGGCTATGTTTCCAACATATCCGACTCGCTATTGATGGAATCGGATTACTGAAATATCGTTCAGAGAGCATCATTTTCCCGAGGTTCTAAATGAATGGCAAAATGATAGGGCCTTTCCAAAGGCACGCCTGCGCTTTTAAACAGCTTGACCTGGAAAGAACAAATCTTGGCAAATTCATCTGTCCCTGCACCTCCCTGATCTCCGCTTTCATTAGAATGTATTTGTTTTACAACGTAAAAAAATAAAAAAATA
>CAZPHZ010000477.1:0-1717 GCA_964586035.1 uncultured Saprospiraceae bacterium | reverse complement strand
ACAGGTACATTTAAACGAAGCGGCGGCACTTTTTTGAAACTCCCGGCGGTGGTGTTCTTGTTTCGGGCCGAGGGTGCATTTTACGGAGTGGTTGCCATTGGCTGAAAGCCAGACGACCACATCGCCGCCGGGGCGGGAGGAAAAATCCGCCACTTTGCCTGTTACCCGTATGATTTTATTTAGGTATTTTTCGTTGGCCGCCGCCTCATTGTCGTAAAACTCACGGTACAGATTTCCGGCATCCACGGTGTATTCGGCACGGGTGGTCTGAATGGATTCCGCCGGTTTTTGCGACAACACCCACCAAAGGGCGGCGGCGAACAGGAGCAGGAGGAGCAGGTAGAGCAGTGACTTTTTCATTTTGGAATGAGTTGAATCAATGACCGGATTAAATTACCAAACATTTGCCACATTAGCGGCAAGGATTCTAACGTCCGTATTTGCATGCAAAACAAATTTTCAAAATTTGCCCTGATAATATCTGCCTTTTGCGTGGCGGGAATTGTGCTGGTATTTCCCCGCTATGAACGTCAAAAAACCGAGGCCGTGCTCACCTGGGATGTCAGCGGTTATTATCTCTACCTGCCGGCGGTTTTCATTTATCACGACCTGGAGGAGTTGAAGTTTCTGCCGGATATTATTGAAAAATACCAGCCCAGTTACACCGCCGACCAGGCTTTCGCCTACGGTGAAAAAGGCAGCGAAACTCAGGTGATGAAATATCCGGCGGGGATGGCCCTGCTTTATTTGCCCTTTTTTCTCACCGCTCATGGTGTGGCATGCCTGACCGGCTATCCGGCCGACGGCTTTTCATACCCATATCAGGCGGCTATTCAATGGGGAGGAGTGCTGGTGGCCCTGCTCGGATTATGGTTCTTGAGAAAAAATCTCCTGACATTTTTCAGCGACAGGGTGACCGCCGTTGTGATTGGCTCCATTGCTCTCGGCACCAATTTCCTCAACTACGCCACTTTCGATGCTGCTATGCCTCATGTGTTTCTGTTCGCATTGCTCGCCGCGCTCGTTCATTTCACCATGCGGTGGTACAAAAGTCAGAACCGCACCGACAGCATCGCCGTGGGCGCCTGCATCGGAATGGCAGCACTCGTACGCCCCACGGAAGTAATCTTTGCCATTGTGCCGGTTCTGTGGGGAATTGGGAATTTGGACGCCGCGAAAAAGAGGCTTCAATTGTTCATAGAAAACTGGCGGAAGCTCCTGCCGGCTGTCCTCATGGTGGCGATTTTTGGACTCCTGCAAATAGGATATTGGAAATTTGCAACGGGCCAATGGCTGGTGTACACCTATGAAGACCAGACCTTTTCCTTTTTTCACCCGCACCTCGTCAACGTCCTTTTTTCGTACCGGAAAGGGTGGTTCGTTTACACACCCGTAATGCTGTTTGCCGTTGCGGGGTTTTACTTTCTGGCAAAATACCACCGGAAAATATTCCTGCCAGCTTTCGTTCTATTTCTCTTCACCATTTGGATAGTGTCGTCGTGGAACATTTGGTGGTACGGAGGTGCCTTTGGCCAGCGGGCGTTCCTGGAATCTTATGCCGTGATGGCCTTTCCGTTGGCGGCCTTCGTGGCCTGGAGCCTGAAAAAGCAATGGACGCGTTGGGTTTCCGGCACCTTGCTCACTTTTTGCATCGTGCTCAATCTTTTTCAAACCTACCAGGCCCACTCAGGCGCTTTTGAGGCAGAGACGCGAGTGG
>CAZPHZ010000476.1:0-1718 GCA_964586035.1 uncultured Saprospiraceae bacterium | reverse complement strand
CGTAAAGACAGGGCGTGGGAGCCTCCAATGCCTTTTTCAACCCGGAGGCCCGGCAACATACCGGTGGGATAAAGCTGGAATTCAGGGCAAATGTCGAGCGGGGATTCCTGTGCCACCGACCGGGTGACGGCAAAAAAGAGGCAGGCTATGAGGCCCGCATATAGCGAAATGTTGAATTTCATAGATGCAGGGTTAGGAAGTGGCGAAATTAACCTTAATTCCAAACCTCAGTTAATTATCTTTGGCGCTATTGACCATTACGAGCTTGTTTTGATTTCAGCTTCCGGTGAAAAAACGACCCTTTTTTGATGATGCTTTGTTGAGAAAATGGTTAGGTGGTTTTGGCCATGCTCCCATTTTCCCCTCTTTTTTCATCAAAAAATTTATGACATTTTCGTCGAAACCAGAAACCCTGACAAGCTCTAAAGCAATCCGATGCCAGTTAACGATGAGCTACTGTCTTCCATTGAAAAAGCCATTCAAAGGAAGAACATTCAAATTGAAACCGGGGTGCGGGATATTGAGAACCTGGCCCAGCACCAACCCTGCCTTTGTATCGCCAATACTGCGCTCGACGCCGTGGACGACTTAGTGCTCATCCATCTTTTATCGCGTCAAGACCACCCGTTCAGAATCATTTCCCGAAAAAAGAAAGCACCGAAAGAGTTTGCCCGGTTTTACATGCCCGTGCAACTCAACCTGCTGCAATGGGAGGACTATGTGAAAAGCATTTTCAAACATTTATCCTCGGCAAAAAAAGAAAATTGGAACGTGTGTTTGCTCCTCAATTTCACTGACAACACCTTGGACGCCATTTTGAGGGAGCAATTGCTGAATCAACTAATGAAGATCATCCTGCGGGTTGAACTGCCAATCATTCCCATCCGGTTGAAAGCTCCTTTCCCCAACTTCATCCGGCCGGGCCTCGGAAGCAGGCTTATTCAGCGTACGCGCCGCGAGCCATACAAGGTTTTCGTCCGCGTGGGGAATCCCATCACCGTTGAGGAGCAGCAGCGATTTTTACGGCCGGGAAAATTCCGTCGCTTCATTCAATCGAAGATATACGCGCTGGGCTCGGGCCTCGAGGTGCGGCCTTTTTTTAAACGGAACCTTTTCAAAAGACCGGGCCAATCGGAACCTGTGGCGCAGCCCGTTCCCACCGAAAAGATAGAATCGGAAATCAACAGCATCAAGTTCGAGAGCCTTGTGGCATCGCAGGGAGAATTCGACATTTTCGTCGTAAAAGCCAAACACATCCCGAATACGCTCAACGAAATAGGGCGTCTGCGGGAGCTGACTTTTCGCAACGTGGACGAAGGCACTGGAAAATCCATCGACCTCGACGAGTACGATTTATACTACCACCAGCTCCTGCTCTGGGACAGGGAGGCAAAGCGCATCGCAGGAGGCTACCGCATGGGGCTGGGGGATGAAATCTTCAACCATTACGGTGCGAGTGGATTTTACATCAGCAGCCTTTTTAAAATAGACAAAGGCTTTTACAAAACAATGCGCCAGTCGGTGGAATTAGGCCGGTCGTACATCGTGCCGGAGTATCAGAAGAAGCGCATGCCGCTGTTTTTGCTGTGGAAAGGCATCTTGTTTTTTTTGCTGAAAAACCCGTATTACCGGTATTTGTACGGCCCGGTGAGCATCAGCAAATTGTATTAGCACATCTCGCGCAGCCTCATCGTAGCGTCTAGCAGACGCTATTTCGA
>CAZPHZ010000475.1:0-1739 GCA_964586035.1 uncultured Saprospiraceae bacterium | reverse complement strand
GTTGGTGTTTTACCCCTGAAAAATGGTTCCCAACGATTTGCGCGGCTTGCTCATGAGAAATAATTTTCCCGAGCCTGAAATAGCTCAACATCGGTAACAGTATCCAAAAAAATACGGCCACAGCAGACACCCCGATAAAAGACCAAAACAGTCCCTCTCTCACTCCTGGTGCAAAATAGAAATGGTATTCCAAAAAATTAAGCCCGAGAAACAGCACAAGTATAAGCGCCAAACTGTACAATCCTCCTCTTATGAGTTGATTGACGTAAAACTTGCGAATAAACTGGTCGAGTTTCCCGATGAGTAACTGATAATTATCTTTCTTCGTCATGAGGCGATGGTTGATAAACTAAAACTTAGAAATCGTAAAAGTCTCATTCTTCCCTTTTCAAGTGGTGCAAATTCTTGACCATATCCCGAAAAAGTCAGCTATTTGAACACGCGAGCCAACACCGTTGTTGCAAACCCGGAAAATTAGCAATACAGCGACAGTCTTCGCTTTAAAGAATTGTTAATAAGGTGACAGTTGCACGCAAGCAATGTCTAAACGCTGATTCATGAAGATGTAACGCTACACAACGGCATTTCAGTTATTTTCGTTGCAGCTTTCACATGAAAACGTATTTATCAATACAAATTATTCGATTAACCATATCAATTATGAAACAGATCGTATCTCTCCTCACCCTGCTCTTGCTTTTCCTGATACCACAATTCGTTGAGGGCCAGATAATTGTAAGCGACGAACACATGTCTCAGGGCACCAATCCGGCACTGATCGTAGAAATCGACGTACAAAACTCTAAACTCGTTGAAAAGACCTGGAAGGATTTCATGAAAAGTTACGGCGGAAAAACCAAAAAGTCGAAAGGCGGAGAATGGCTCACTACCGGAGCAGATATCATTGGTATCAATGGAGTGGACCCCATGAACATATATGCCAAAACCAAACCCGGTTCCAACGGCAATGTGGAGCATTCCGTTTGGTTTGACCTCGGTGACTCTTACCTCGAGGAAGACCAGAAAAATGAATTCGATGAAGCCGAAAAAATGCTGATGACCTTCGCCCTGCAATGCAGAATCAAGAGCACCGGTTTGGAGTTATCCGCTGCTGAAAAAAAACTGCGCTCACTTCAAAATGACGTGGACCGCCTCACTCGGCAAAATAAAGGCTATCACAATGATATAGAACAAGCTGAAAAGCGCATTGAACAGGCCAAAGACAACATAGCCAAACATGATGAGCAGCAGGCAGATGCCCATAACACCGAGGCTGACAACCGACAGGCCCATTACTGCACCGCTGGAAAACGCCACGCGCAGTGCTGAAGGTAAATCGGTCAGGGCCGCCTGGGCGGTACGGCTGTTGGCCAGGGTTGCGGTACGCATGCCGAACCAGCCTGCCAGCCCGCTGGCGATCGCCCCGCAGACGAAACTGAGCGACACCTGCCAGCCCAGCCCCGGTACCCGGGCAAGGATGATGGCGAGCATGATACCGAAAATAATCAGCGTGCTGTATTCACGGCGCAGAAAGGCATTGGCCCCGTCAAAGATTGCCTTGTTGAGCTCAACCATCCGGTCATTGCCGGGGTGCATTTTTGTGATCCGCAGGTACAAAACCGCAGAAACGATGAGCGCTAAAACAGCACTTCCGAGAATCCAGTACATGTGCATGCCATTCTCCCTGGCTAAAACAAAGCGGAAGTATTCCGAACTTCCTGATTTTTGAAGGCATAATT
>CAZPHZ010000474.1:0-1744 GCA_964586035.1 uncultured Saprospiraceae bacterium | reverse complement strand
TTACGAATTATTAGTGCTGGTGATACAATTCATTGGCCTGAAACCAGAAGTTCATTTTACTAATACCTGGACCAGGAAAGCCCCATCGGGAGTAATAGATTTGCGGGATACCATACATCCCCGGAGACCTTTGCCCGACAGACAGTTTTGCCCCATTCGGTATGCACAGGTTTTTGAAGACAGGCATGGATTTTTGCCCAATTTATCTGTCCTCGACCTATTGTTTTGTTGCGGCCCCGAAGCGGGGAATGTTTTGAAGGCGTCTCATGTTGATCTGTAAAAATTTCATACAAAATGACAAATTGGAAACTTCGTGCATGGTCTCCTGATGATATCAAAAGCCTGGTGCAATATGCCAACAATTTCAACGTGGCTAAATTTCTTACGAACCAATTCCCGCATCCATACACAGAAAAAGACGGACGGCGATTCATTGGCATGGCTATGAGCGGTGACCCCCTGAATATTTTCGCCATCGACGTAGACGGGGTGGCAGCAGGTGGTATTGGCGTGCATCAGCAGGAGGATATTCACTGCAAATCTGCCGAGTTGGGTTATTGGCTGGCTGAGCCTTTTTGGGGGCAGGGTATCATCACTGCTGCTGTTAAGGAAATGGTGACTTACGCTTTTAAGAACTTCGACATCGTGCGGCTTTATGCCCGCCCATTCAGCAATAACAAAGCCTCGCAACGCGTATTGGAAAAAGCGGGCTTCGAATTAGAGGCCATCCACCGGAAATCCATTTTTAAAAATGGGGAATTTCTCGACGAACTGATTTTTGCGATCGTGCATTAGGGCATCAGCAATGTAATGGAATCATTTTGCGAGGGCTTTGGAGGAAAACGGTCATTTACGGCGATGAAATCAGGAAGGCGGCATTGTTCAATTTTGCGCTTCCAGGTAAAGGCGATACATTTGAATTTCAAAAATCGAACATTTAATACCACCCTACAATGAAAGCCTTACCCGACATTAAGAAAGAACTTAAAGAGGTCTTACAAGAGGGCATTGACGTAGCGCTCACTACTTTGAAATCTGTTCTGGCGGATAATACCGATAAATTCAACGACCTGGTGCTCTTGGAAGGCCGCTATCGCGAGGTAAATCAGCAACTGTTGCAAGGCGTCATTTCTTACGAAGACGCACAACTGGAATTCAACAAAATCAGAAAATCCCTACTCGATTTTATTGAAAGCATAGAAGAAACCCACCTGAAGGGCAAGGCGGCTGCTCCCGATGGCAAACCCGATGTGTACAACGGCGAGGTATTTTACCGCATCCCTGGGACCATGCAAATTAACGAGGAGGTGAAATGTCTCATCCGGGTGGCTTTCACCCGGCAAGCATTGATGAAAGGATTGGAACAGGAAAAAGGTGACGTGCTCAAAGACATCCGAATTTCAGATGTAATGGGTGTGGAACTTATAGACCCTGAATCCACACCGGCATTTGCCATTCGTACCTTTTCTGAGCCGGTGCAGTTTGTGGAGAAAGACCTGTCCACTGAGTGGCTTTATTATGTGAAACCTTTGCGTGAGGGTCAATATTCGTTGGTGTTGAAAATTTCAGTGGTTGAAATAAAAGATGGCATCGAGCGCAAGCGCAATGTGGTGCTTGAAGAATCTGTGGTCATCGTGGCCGACCCCGTTCCGGAGGAAGAGGAGGGAAAGGAATTGCAAAAAGCGGGCTACGCCCTGAATTTTGCGGCGGACGCCGGCGCCACAAAGGGAAAAGGCGCGAGGGG
>CAZPHZ010000473.1:0-1745 GCA_964586035.1 uncultured Saprospiraceae bacterium | reverse complement strand
AAAGACAAACTTTTTCATCAGCTGAATATTTGTGGGTTAAGAGGTAGATGTTATACCAGTTATCCGCTGGCAATACGAATTTGCCAACAGAAATATCATTCGTCATTCTGAATACAAATGACCACGCAGAAACTTGGTATACTGTATCGGTTTACCTCATTGTTACCTTTTGAAATCCTGAGGTGACCAATTTTTTCAAGAAAAATTGTAACTTCCGCTAGATTTTATCCCACCGGTTACTTTTTTATCAAAAAACCTAATAACTAAATTGACTTCACCATGCCCCTTGATACCCCGTTCTCAGATGAAGAAGTCATACGCTGTTTACAATCATCAGACAAACGCCAAGTGGAAGCCGCCACAGCTTTTTTGCTAGAACGGCATGAACAAATGATACATGGCCTAGTCAGGAAAAGGGGGGGGAATGTGGCAGAAGATGTTTACCCTGTTCTACACGATGCCACCGCTGCACTCATCCAAAAGGTGCAATCAGGTGAGTTCGAAAACGGACGGACAAAATTGAGCACGTATCTCTATGCTATTGCGAGAAATACATTAAACAACCGGCTGAGGAAAAGACATTTTGAAACTCAGCAGCTTCAGGAGCAGTTTCCGTTGTTGTCATTCAACGACGTGGAAAAAGCCATGGAAGACAAGGAAAAAAAAGAAAAAATTGCTGCCGCTATTTTAAAATTGGACAAGCCTTGCCAAAAAGTATTGTTAGATTATTGGTGGGAAGGGAAGTCATTGAAAGAAATAGCGGAAGAAATGGGCAAATCCCATGATGCCACCAAACAGCGGCACCACCGCTGCATTCAGCGCCTGCGGGAATTGTTGAAAAATGACCTCAAAGACTGGTTTTAATTCATAACAAAGTGAAGAATAACGGAGATTTAACGGACAGAATCAGGGATTTCCTGAAAGGCCGTCTTTCGGAAGCGGAGGCGCAGTCATTCAGGGCAGAAATGGACCATGACCCGGAATTGGAAGACAAGGTCGCCTTCGCACGCCTGATGATGGGTGGGTTGGAGGAAATTGCCCGCCGGAAAAGAACAGGGCGCAGAAGATGGATTATAGGGATTCTCGGAGCGTTTCTGTTGGCTATAGCCTTGTTCTTTTTATGGAAAAACAGAAGGCCGGTCAATGCGCCGGGGGAGAAAATTCTAAAAACCCGGGTAAAAGAAAACGACAATTCCCTGATGGCTATCGGGCAAGCGGGCAGCAATTCTCCTGAACGTGGGTCAGATAGTGCCACCGGTATCGTTTTTAATAGCAGGGGAGAGGTAATCATCGGAGGGGCGTTTAACGGGCAACCTGTTTTCGGCGATTTTGTGCTCGACGGTTTTGGCAAGACTGATATATTCTTAGCTGCTGCTAATCAACGAGCGAATTTTCAATGGGCAAGGCAATTTGGAAGCAGCGATGGCCCCGACTTTTTGCAAAACCTCACGATTGACAGCCGGGACAACATCATAGCCACCGGCGGCTTTTTTGATAATGCAGTTTTTGGCGAAAAGAAGTTCTCAGCCATAGGCACGGCAGATAATGGGGATGGCGATTTTTTCGTCGCCAAATTCGACCCCGTTGGCAACTTGCTATGGCTCGACCATGCTGGTGGCGATAGAATATCAAATCTTCAAACGGGGATAAATATGGGCCATGCCGTCACCACCGACCATCTTGACAATGTCATTGCAGCGGGGAAATACGTCGGTGCACCCCGTTTTGGCAACACTATCTTGCCA
>CAZPHZ010000472.1:0-1749 GCA_964586035.1 uncultured Saprospiraceae bacterium | reverse complement strand
TTGTCGTACTCGCAATTTTGACGAATCTCACGGCCATCCGCCGGCTGATTTACAGTAAAAATGAATTGGAAAAAAAAGCATGAGGTCAGCTATCTATATTATCCTGTTTGCGCTTTTATTCAACCCCATCGTTTCCGGGCAAAATAGCAACCCCTTTGCGAAGAATGAGGTGATGCACAATGGCCGCCCATCAACTTATGTCACACCGCCGAAGACGGATCGCTCCCTGTTTTTCATCCAGCGAAACCTGAACCAAAACACCATCGTCTACGACGCCAAATTGAAATCCGATGGCAGCTTTGAGAGCAAACCCATTGATGCGTATTGGCGGCGGTACGCCACCACCGGCGAGCGCAAGGAGTTAAAATGGCTGGAGCGCACCTTTGCCTATGGCTATAGTTCAAAAAAAGCAAAAGACGGCAACGGGTATTGGATTTCACTTACTGCATATGATGATCGAAAAATACACCTTCAAAAAACACCCGGTGGCAAACCAATAGCGACAATGACCATTGGCGGGAAATATTGCCAATTGAATTATATTTGGGTTTTTGCCGACAACTCCGGCTCATGGCCCAAAGTGAAACACGTGGACTTGCAAGGTAAAAACATGATTACCGGTGAGCCGGTTTTTGAGCGAATACTCAATTGATTTAGGTGTCCGATGCTTGCGATTTTGTTTGCATTATGCATGGGGCTTTCAGAAACAAGTTTAATAAAATGGGACAAACCAACTTTTTCCACTCATCGGCCAAGCAGCCGCACCAGATGCGCAGTATAGATATGCTGAAAAGGCATCCTGAAATAAAAAACCTGATAGGCCGCAATCCAAATACTTTTATTATTCTGGCCTGCCTCGTCGCGTTTCAAATGACCGTTGCCGCCATCCTCGGCAAAATGGGATTTGGATATTGGTGGCTCAGCCTTATCGTGGCGTACTTTGTGGGAGCCTTCGCCACTCATCCTCTCTATGCCATCATTCACGAGGCTACGCATAATCTCATTTTTAAAAATAGGCTTGCAAATAAATGTTGCCTCATGCTGGCCGATCTGCCAAACACGGTGCCGGGTGCCAGCGCATTCTCCACCTTTCACCTGAAACACCACTCGTACATGGGCGACGATGAACTGGACGCAGACCTGCCAGCTCCCATCGAGGCTAAAATTGTTGGAAATAATGCCGTGTTGAAGGCCATCTGGCTGGCCCTGTTCCCCGTCTGTCAAATATACCGGGCTCTTCGTTTGTATAAAGTGAATACCTGGACGACTTGGATGTTTATCAACGCCGCAATAGTTTTTACTTCAGATTTCTTGATGGTGTATTTCTTCGGGTGGAATGCGATATTTTACCTCCTCATGTCCATGATGTTTGCCCTTGGATTTCACCCGCTTGGCGCCCGGTGGATTCAGGAGCACTATACTTTGGACGAAAACCAGGAGACATACAGCTATTATGGTCCCATCAACAAAATAGGCATGAACATCGGCTACCATGTGGAGCACCACGATTTTCCTTCCATCCCGTGGCATCGCTTGCCGGAGTTGAAGAAAATAGCCCCCGAATATTACGACCCCCTCAAATCGCACTCCTCCTGGACGAAGCTGTTGATGAATTTCATTTTCAATCCGGAGTACTCATTGTATAGCAGGGTGAAAAGATAAAGCCGGGATATACCAGGTTGTTTTAATCATAAGTCCCCCAATTTTCGGTGGAAAATTGCTACCGCTCTTTTACCACCTTACGCGTGA
>CAZPHZ010000471.1:0-1757 GCA_964586035.1 uncultured Saprospiraceae bacterium | reverse complement strand
CTTGGTGCGCATAAACTCTCCCACCACAGGGCCGAATCCCCGTTCATCCTCACCACCACCCGCACCCTCGAACACTACAACGCCGGCACCATGCCCCGCCGCACCGCCAACGTGGAAATAGTGACGGAAGACGTGCTCCTCATCCACCGCAAAGACGCCCGGAAGCACGGCATTCAGGAAGGCAGCACGGTGCGCGTAGAATCTGCCCGCGGGCATGTGGACATCCGTGCCCACATTTCCGGAGATGTAAAACCCGGTGTGGTAAGCACCACCTTCCATTTCCCCGAACTGCTGGTCAACAACGTCACCGGCACCGTGCACGATGAAATAGCCAACTGCCCCGAATACAAGGTGGTGGCGGTGCGGATAGCCAAAAGATAGCCCGGTTTTCCGGTCCGGCAGGAACAAACCCGGAGTTATGCAGACTGGTGTGAACTACGCCATGAATAGCCCTATCTTTGCTCCAAACATCATCCGTGACAAACCCCGGGCATCTCCATGCGGTTCTCATCTTTACATTTTCGAAAATTAAAAAATTGCCTGCTGGCACTGTGTCTATGGGCTATGCTCTTGGCATTGCCAATTTGCTTAAAGGGACAAGACCAACAGGAGATTTACCTGCGGGAGGCCGTCCGGCTACACAAATTCGACCAGCACAAATGGGAGACCCTCACCAAAGACATAGACTACTCGAAGGATAAAATTGAAAAGCCCGAAAACCCATCCAACCGCCAGCGCACCACGCCGGAATTCGCCTACCTTTTCAAGTATTTCGCCATTGTTTGCGGCATCGGATTGCTCGCATTCCTGGTTTTAAGGATGGCAACCGGCGGTGAGCTTTTTTCTCCCCGCAACCGCAAGTTGAAACCCGCCACCTCCGTCATCGACCTGGAAGCCATCGAAGAAAACCTGCCGGAGGCCGAGCTGCAAGACCCCCTCCGGAAAGCCGTATTGGCGGGCGATTATGCGCTGGCTGTGCGGCTGCATTACCTCGCCGTTTTAAAGAAATTATCGTTGAACAAGCACATCAAATGGAAGCGGGAAAAAACCAACGGCGAGTATCTGCGGGAACTTCAAGGCTCGCCCCTCTTCCCCGGCATCATGGAAGCCACGCTGATTTTCGAGCGGGTGTGGTACGGAAAAGCAACTCTGAATCTGGAAGCCTATTTAGCTTTGGAAAAAAAATTCATAAACACCGAAAAAGCCATTTAACCATTTAGCATTCCAAAACCCATGTCAAATAAGACGCCCATACTGATACTTCTCACTGCCGCCCTGTTGGTTGTGGTGTTTTTCATGCTGGGTGCAAAAGGCAAAAAGTACAACTGGAACGAGCATTACCGCGTGGATAGCAAAGACCCCTACGGCACTTTCCTGGCACAAAATCTCATGAAATCGTACTACCCAGGTCACAAATTTTCGACCATAAGCGGCGACCTTGACGGGCAGTTGCCCGACGGTGAAGCCGGCAATAATTACTTTTTCCTCGGCGCATGGATGCCGCTCGACTCCACCCGCACCGGCGAATTGCTCCGCTTCGTGGAAGCCGGCAACAATGCCTTCATCGCCAGCCAGTCCATCCCCTTCCATTTGCTCGACTCTATCAGCCGGGGCGAATGCGTTATTTTCTCCCAGCCGGATAATCCTGAATTAACGGACGAAGAGTTGGACTCGTTGGTAGATTCGGGAAATTATGAACCAGTAACCTACGCCGACAACCGTCTCGAAGACGAGTGATACGACCGCGCGCCGATGCA
>CAZPHZ010000470.1:0-1760 GCA_964586035.1 uncultured Saprospiraceae bacterium | reverse complement strand
GACCCATTGGGGATTGGACGGGGCTTTTACGTCGAGGTTGAGTTTCATCAGCAGAAAATGTTTGTAAAAAGGCAAATGTAAAAAGCTACTTCCCAAACGCCCTCGTTTTGGTTTTTTAGTTTTGCCCTTTCCCGAAAAGACCCATGAGGTTTCGAAATCCTCGTAGGTCTAAAAGTAGGATTTAAAAATAAGACATGAAATCCATATCCGTTTTTTGCGGCTCTTCCACCGGAGCCAATGGGCAATATGCCGATACTGCCCGGAGTTTGGGCGTTCTTCTGGCCCGGAAAAACATTCGCCTCGTTTATGGCGGCGGCAACATCGGCCTGATGGGGGAGATGGCCGATGCTTGTCTGGAAGCGGGGGGAGAGGTGCTGGGCGTGATTCCCGGCTTTCTGAAAGAAAAGGAGGTCTGCCATACGGGCCTGACGGAACTCGTGGTCACGGCCACCATGCATGAGCGCAAGCAGGTTATGGAAGAGCGCTCCGATGCCGTCATCGTGCTGCCGGGAGGGTATGGCACCCTCGACGAGTTGTTTGAAATTCTCACCTGGAAGCAACTCCACCTCCATCAGAAACCCATCGGGTTGCTCAATGTCAATGGCTATTACGATGCCCTGCTTACCCATATCCGCCGCATGGCAGAAGAGCGCTTTTTGCGTAGCGAAAACATCGCCCTCCTGACAGTTGCCGGCAGCATAGGCGAGTTGTTGCGTAAAATGGAAGAACCCCAAAACCTGTCTTCGGATAAATGGTTGTAAGTACCGAGACGAATTTTTCGAGCGAAGCGTGAAAAATGACCCCTTTGCTGTCAGAAAGTTATAGCTCGCCAAATGGGGGTTTATTTTGGTCCGAATACCTGGTATTGGCGGTTTTGTCCTCTAAACTCGATGAGGCCGGCAGAATCGAGGCACCAAATCTCAGATTCTTTCATGCTGATTCGAATACCTTGTCATTTTCTGCCCTACCCAAAAGGATGGAAAAGCCTATCTTTGCGCTCCGAAAATTAAAACCCCTTCGAATCAAATTTTAAAACGCAGATTCATCATCAAAAAAAGAAATATGCAAACTGCTGAGACTACCCTGAAATACAAAGTAAAAGACATCAGCCTCGCGGATTGGGGCCGTAAAGAAATAGAACTGGCCGAAGCTGAAATGCCGGGCCTCATGGCGCTTCGCGAAGAGTATGGCGAAAGCAAACCCCTGAAAGGCGCCCGCATTGCCGGCTGCCTCCACATGACCATTCAAACCGCAGTATTGATTGAAACGCTGGTGGAATTGGGTGCCGAAGTATCCTGGTCTTCCTGCAACATCTTTTCCACACAAGACCATGCCGCTGCTGCCATAGCCGCTGCAGGTATTCCCGTTTATGCCTGGAAAGGTTTGACGGAAGAGGAATTCTGGTGGTGCATCGAGCAGACGCTCCATGCCTTTAATGGCGGGCAGCCGCTCAACATGATTCTCGACGACGGTGGCGACCTCACCAACGTGGTCCTCGACCGTTTCCCCGAATTGGTGGACGGTATCCGCGGTCTCAGTGAAGAGACCACGACGGGTGTGCACCGACTGTATGAGCGCCAGGAAAAAGGCACGCTGCCCATTCCTGCCATCAATGTGAACGACAGTGTGACCAAATCCAAGTTCGACAATAAATACGGTTGCAGGGAAAGCCTCGTCGATGCCATTCGCCGCGCTACCGACCTCATGCCGGCCGGCAAAGTGGCAGATGTGGCACGGGAGCGACGACATGGGAGAGACGC
>CAZPHZ010000469.1:0-1767 GCA_964586035.1 uncultured Saprospiraceae bacterium | reverse complement strand
TCCGAGACGAGATTCCTTTAGAAATTTTGGCACGGCTTTGGTCTAACAAGGTAGAATCGTAGTAAATTCACACGGATACAGTTGTGAATGCAATTTTTTCTCCTCCCCCCGGCCCCCTCCCAACCGGCCAAATCTGTTAGCCGTGGCTGATTAATTTTGAATAACATTTTTATACCATAATTAAAGGCCTATTCGAAGTCTCCACTCTTCTCTTGCGTTTTTGTCTTGCAGGCAAAGGCTGTGAGTTTCGTATAGTCTAATTCACGCACAACTTTTTTTAAAACATGAAGAACTTAAAAACTTCCACACTCATCCTTTTTTTTGGCGCACTGGTATTCGCACAAGCAAATGCTCAGGATACCAACACTGACGCCCACGACGTCGTAATTGGTATTCCGGAAGTAGCATTGCTCGACATTGAGTCGGGTTCTGGTACTTCCATCAATCTGACACCTGCGGCGCCTACTGAGGCAGGGAACGCAATCAGTTTCTCTTCCACAACGAACACGAGCCTTTGGCTCAATTACTCGTCCATCATCGGGTCTACCACGGAGCCTACCCGCAAGGTAACGGCTGCTATCACTTCGGGTACAGTGCCCGGGGGTATGTTGCTGAAAGTGTTGGCTGCTGCCGACGCTGGTGGTGGTGACGGCACGATGGGGACTTCGGCGGGTCAGCTAACCCTTTCTGGTACGGCGCAAGACCTCATTACTGGCATCGGCAGTTGTTACACCGGCAACGGTACGAGCAATGGCCATCAACTCACATACACGTTGTTGCTAAATCCCGTGGCTGGCAGCTATGCCAACCTCGATTTCGATGATGCGAACACTTTGTCTGTGACTTACACTTTGACCAATCTGTAAGAAATGTTTTTCGCTGTGTTAGCCCCGGTTTTTTGGGGGGAGGAGCGTGCTGGATTTTGATAAAATCAAGCACGCTCCAATACAGTTTCAGTGAAACTAATGTACAAATACCATCGATTATATTTCACGTAAGTTGCCGCAGGCAGCTGCGCTAAAACCCAAAATAGACTTCGTCCACAACTGACATTTTGCAGTGTAGATGATTCCGAATGAAAATAGCAAGACGGTAGTTTGCCGCCTTGTTCTTTGCATTTATAACATCTGCTGTCATGCGAATAATTAAGTTAGTTCACCAGCGTCTTTTTATCCTATTTATTCTCTGTCTCCTTTCTTCGGGCATCCGTGCGGGGGTTATCATAATCAACGGTCTTTCCCACCAATACAATGTCGTTGCCGGTCAGGTTTACAAAGATGCCATCGAGGTGCAAAACAACAGCGACACACCACAGACCTTGAAGGTTTATCAAAGAGACTATAAGTTTTTCTATACCGGCGAGGCCTTTTACGACCCGCCCGGAAGCAACCCCCGCTCCAATGCCTCTTGGATTGACATCAGTCCCAGGTATCTCGTGTTACAGGCTATGGAAAAAGCCATCATCAAATATGAAATAACAGTACCGGACTCTGCCTCGAATCTCACGGGTACATTTTGGAGCATCATCATGGTGGAGGGCGTCAATACGGTTGATACCAGTTCCCTGGACAAAGGTTTAAATGTGCAAACCATTATCCGGTATGCTGTACAGATAGCGACCGGCGTAGAAAACTCCGGTGACGCCAACCTCCGGTTTTTGAATGTGGGGCTGGATACTTTAGCAACCGATGACGGGATAAAGATTGACATTGAAAATGTGGGCGAGCGCCTCTTACTTCCGGAGATGCAACTTGAATTGTTTGACGA
>CAZPHZ010000468.1:0-1781 GCA_964586035.1 uncultured Saprospiraceae bacterium | reverse complement strand
TATCAAACTTCACAACAGACGTGTTGAAAGCTGTGAGTGCCACATCATCGGTGGAGCCAAACTCGCTGGTAACAGAGCGAAAAATCCCCCCTTCGTGCGCCACCTCCCACGGGGTATCGAGGTATTGGGAAACCCTCGTAAACAGTGGCTTACCATTCACCGAAAGTGCGTCGACATGGTAAATATCGCCGGGCCGGAATTGCTCGGCGAGAAAGTTGTGACGCTTCTCCCCGAGTTCGTGCAACACCTGCCATAACTCATCGGCCGATTGCACTTTTCGGATGCCCGCGGCCGCCGCTTCGAAGCGCGGTTTTACCATGTAAGGTGGCTTCACCCTTTCGGTGAATTCATTGATATCCCCGTCGTTGAAAAGCGAAGTGAATCCCGGCACCTGCAAGCCAGCATCAGCGGCTTTTATACGCATGGCGAGTTTGTCGCGGAAATGCCGGGCCGTGGTTTGTCCCATACCAGGCAATCTGAAATGCTCCCGTAACTCCGCAGCTTCTTCCACGTCGAAGTCGTCCAATGCCACTAACTTATGCACTTTGTGGGTTCGCATGAGATAGGCAAGTCCAGCTACGAAATGCTCCATATTCCAGGTACCATGCCGCACTTCCTCCATGTAAAATATTTCATCGATGGATTCCCTTGGCCAGGGTTTGTCTTCGGTGTCTTTGGCCGTTACGAGATAGACCTTATTACCCAAGGCCTTACAGGCTTTGAGAAAATCAACGCCCTTGAATTCACACGAAATGCAGAGGAAGGTAAGTGGGTTCATTTTTTCATTGTTTCACTGACTCACCGGTTCACGGCTTCATTTAGTCAAAACTTCAATTATTGATCGGTGAAATGAATTAGCTGATTGATGGCTTTGGTCAATTTGTCTAATCCACCAACGACATGTTCAATCTCATCGGCATGCAGGAGGTTTCGTACGGAAGCTTTTCGAGTCCAATCCCGGCTTTCTTCCATCGAGCCGATGCTCTATCTGTAAAAATGAATTTTTTCTTTTTTATGGTACCTGCCAAAGCCTTCATCAATTTTTGACAAGGTCAAATAGCTTTATTCCATTGGTTTCGTTTTATTCCCCATGCTGCCATGTCTGCCACCAACCAGCATAATATCAATGAGTCAATGAAGCCTTGGGTCACACGCCAATACGGCTGCCGCTTGGAATGATGGCATTTTTTCTCACCACGACGATTCCATCCACGATGTAGTATGTATCCGTTTCCTTATTTTTGATACCGGGATGGCCACGGATGACCACATTGTCACCAATCCGGCAATCCTTGTCGATGATGGCGAATTCAATGATGCAATGTTTGCCTATGCCCAAGGGTATGTCGCCTTCTTTTTCTATTTCCTCCAACGGCTGAAAATAGTCGTTGCCCATGACGAAAGAATTGACGATGACTGTATAAGCCCCGATGCGGGACCTTACGCCGATGACGGAACGCTCGATGCGTTCGGCGTGAATAACACAGCCATCAGCAACTACCACCTTACGGAATACGGTGCCGAAAAATTTGCTCGGCGGCAGCATACGAGCACGGGTATATACCGGCTTTAGGTTGTCAAAAAGATTGAATTGCGGGAGATTATCAGTAAGTGAAATATTAGCATCGAAAAAGGAGCCAATGGTTCCTATATCCGTCCAATAACCATTGTATTCAAAACTGGCGACTTTGAATCCTCCGGTGATGGCAGCGGGAATGATTTCCTTTCCAAAATCCAGCGCTTCAGGGTGTTCCTCGAAAAGTTTAATAATGGCCTTTTTT
>CAZPHZ010000467.1:0-1815 GCA_964586035.1 uncultured Saprospiraceae bacterium | reverse complement strand
GCGTGGGGACGAGACCGGAAGTGAGTGAGGGAGCGTGTGAGGAGATAGGAGAGGGCGGGGTCACGCTACCTGCCGCGTTTTATAAAGTGTTGTTAGACTTGCGCGAGCCGGAGTTGAAAGCCATAGCATTTGTGATTCCAAATGCGGTTAGCGATGAAAGAATTGATAAATTCGCCACTTCGGTAGATGACGTGGAAAAGTTAACCGGCATCGATTTTTTCCCGCAATTAATGCCGCACGAATTAGAAGTGCAACTCGAATCATCTTTCGATATGAAACTTTGGAGAACCAACGAAAAAAAATACCGGATCAGGGTCCAGAATTGGAACAAGAACTGACTCCCGGGCAATGGGTTTTAAGCATTTTACAAAAACTTAAAAATGACCAACAAGGACAACTTCATCGAAAAAATCAAGGAGGGCAACACTTTTAAAGGAAACTCCATCATTTTGGGAGCAGCCATGCTCGACAAGATTCCCATCAAAAATTGTTTCGTCAAAGTGCCGCTGAAAACACTTAACCGCCACGGCCTCATTGCCGGTGCCACCGGAACCGGCAAGACGAAAACATTGCAAATTATTGCGGAGCAGCTATCGGCTAACAGCATCCCGTCTTTGCTGATGGATGTTAAAGGCGACCTCAGCGGAATTGCCGTACCGAGTGCCGGTCATCCGAAAATTGACGAAAGGCATGAAAAAATCGGATTTCCTTTCACGGCCTCAGGCAGTCCTGTCGAGTTTCTGAGTCTTTCCGATGAAAAGGGTGCCCGGTTGCGGGCGACGGTCACGGAATTTGGGCCGGTCTTGTTTTCAAAAATGCTGAATCTGAACGATACGCAAGGTGGTGTGGTGGCCGTAGTTTACAAGTATTGCGACGACAAGAATATGCCGTTGCTCGACCTGAAGGATTTCAAAAAAGTGCTGCAATTTGTCAGTGGGGAGGGCAAAAAAGAATTCGAGGAGGAATATGGCCGCATTTCCACCGCGACCATCGGAGCCATTATGCGAAAGATAGTGGAACTCGAACAGCAGGGTGCCGAACGGTTCTTTGGAGAGCGCTCCTTCGATGTGGACGACCTCTGCCGGTTGGATGAAGACGGCCGGGGCATTGTATCCATCGTGCGGCTGACCGACATCCAGGACCGCCCAAAACTTTTTTCCACCTTCATGCTGCAAATGCTGGCAGAAATCTATGCCTCCTTTCCCGAGGAAGGAGATTTGGAACAGCCCAAACTCGTCATTTTCATTGATGAAGCTCACCTCGTTTTCGAGGAGGCTTCCTCTGCGCTGCTCAGCCAGATAGAGGCTATCGTAAAACTCATTCGCTCAAAAGGCGTAGGTGTGTTTTTCATTACTCAAAATCCGGCTGACATACCTGACGATGTGCTCAGCCAGTTGGGCCTGAAAGTACAACACGCTTTGCGGGCCTTTACGGCGAAAGACCGGAAGGCCATCAAACTCGCTGCCGAAAACTACCCGATTTCCGAATATTACGATGTATCGGATTTAATCACTCAATTGGGTATCGGGGAGGCCTTCGTGACGGCGCTCAACGAAAAGGGTATTCCCACGCCATTAGCGCACACGCTCTTGAGGGCACCTCAATCTCGCATGGACATACTTTCAGATTTAGAGATTGATGCCATCATCAGCAAGTCGCATTTGATAAAGATTTACAATGAAATAGTTGATCGGGAAAGTGCCTATGAAATTTTGAATGAGAAAATTGATGAAGCAGCCAGCGAGGAGCACCAGGCGGAATTGAAAGCACAGCGGGAAGCTGCAGAAAAAACGATCTCTCGCCGCCGGGTGTGAA
>CAZPHZ010000466.1:0-1826 GCA_964586035.1 uncultured Saprospiraceae bacterium | reverse complement strand
TTGCATAGTGAATTGGTAAGTGAGTAAATGGGCTCGGTATTGTGCAACAAGTTCAAAGTAGTCCGTCCACCCAGCGCAAACAGTTCAACCACCATGACCATCCTTATTGCAGGAGGTACCGGGTTACTCGGTACGCGGCTCAGCAAGTTGTTTCAACTCGACGGGCAGCGCGTACTGCACCTGAGCCGCCGGGAAAATTTAAAAGCTGAATTCCCCACCTACCATTGGAACCCCGAAAAAGGCATCATTGCAATGGAAGCTGTGGAGCAGGCCAGCGTCATCATCAACCTGGCCGGTGCCGGTATCATTGGCAAACGTTGGACGGCTGGCCGCAAAAAGCGCATCATTGGCAGCCGGGTGAACAGCAATCTGATATTAAAAAATGCCATTCTTCAAAAACAGGGGCCTACCGATGTATATATCGCCGCCTCGGCCATAGGATATTACGGCAATCGTGGCGATGAGTTACTTTTCGAAGATTCTCCCCCCGGCGAAACCGGCTTTTTACCAAAAGTGGTAGAAGAATGGGAACAGGCCATCAGGGAGGTGAGTTCCACCGGAGTCCGCTCGGTAGCGCTGCGCATGGGCATCGTTTTCTCTCCGCGTGGCGGGGCATTTGAAAAACTGATTTTGCCCTTCGAATTCTTTACCGGCACTTATTTCGGCGACGGCAGGCAATGGTATTCCTGGATTCATATAAACGACCTGCTGCGGATTTTCCAAGAGGCGATAAATAACGAAAAGATGGAGGGCTTTTACAACGCCGTGTCCCCCAACCCCGTGCGGAATAAAGACCTGGTTCTGGCACTTCGCGAGGCCATTGTAAAACCGGCCCTCATCACCTCTGCACCGGCCTTTGCCCTGCGGGCGGCTATGGGTGAAATGTCAGAAATGATTTTGGGGGGAGCAAAGGTTTCTCCCAAAAAGATCATGGATGCCGGGTTCCAATTCAATCACCCGGATTTACTTCCTGCCCTCCGGGATTTGCTGGCAAGAAGGGTTTGATTTACTTTTGTCTCTCTTTGTTTCAAAGGAATTTACTTTGGTCCGGTGGCACCGGACTTCAACTGGTTCCTCACCTGAAACCCGAAACCCATACCAACATGTTCCGCTTCGAACATCCCGAATTTCTTTACGCTTTAGCTGCACTGCCTTTTGTGGCCGTGCTATTTTTCATTTTCATGCAATGGCGCAAAAAGGCCATTCAGCGTTTCGGCAGTTCTGCACTGATAGCCAAACTCATGCCCGATGCCGCCCGGTGGAAAAACACGTTGAAGTTCAGCATGCTGTTGCTGGCTCTTCTTTTACTCATCGCCGGATGGGCCAATCCGCAATGGGGCACCAAACGGGAAAAAGCTAAAAGCATGAGTACCGACGTATTCATTGCCCTCGACATTTCGAACAGCATGCTCGCCGGGGACACACCCCCCAACCGCCTCGAACGAGCGAAGAGACTGGCGGAAGATCTGGTGGAAAAACTAAAAGGTGAGCGCATCGGCATCATTCTGTTTGCCGGGAGCGCTTATCTACAGATGCCCCTCACCACTGACTACGCTGCCGCCGAACTGTTTTTGCGCAGTGCCAATACCGGACTTGCTGGTACCCAAGGAACCGCCATCGGCGAAGCTGTGTCGCTCGCCCGCCGCTCCTTTCAGGAAAACGATAAGAGTCACAAAGCGCTCGTGCTCATCACCGACGGCGAGGACCACGATGGCGACGCGGAAACACAGGTTCAGAGCGCCAAAGAGGAGGGTGTTCTCTTATTCACCATTGGGGTGGGTACGCCGGAGGGTAGCTTTATCCCGTTCAACTACGGAACCCGCCAG
>CAZPHZ010000465.1:0-1844 GCA_964586035.1 uncultured Saprospiraceae bacterium | reverse complement strand
AACCAAAATATCCAGCGTTCACAGAGTTTTACGACGAAGACTTCCCGTGGCGCTACCCCCCCGCCCCACCGGGCAGCCACCGCCTCGCTCCCTGGATAGCCCTCATGGTGCTCAAAGACAGTGAGTTCGAGCGGGTCACCATGCCGGGCCGCCCTTTGCCCGCTATCAAACTGAAAGGCGCCAACTGGCAAAACTTTTTGCCGGCAGCAGAAAAAACCTGGGCCTGGGCACACGTCCACATCAATGAAATTATCAACAACGCCGCCCTTACCGACCACGACTTCTCCGAGGCCGACCACAACGCATTGGAGGCTATTTTAAAAAACAACCCCGACGCCGGTATTTCCCGGCTGGTGTCGCCGCGGCACCTCGAGCCGAAAACGCCCTATCACGCTTTCGTCATCCCTGCCTTCGAGGTGGGCCGCAAGGCAGGCCTCGGCATCGAGGTGAAGGACTCCGACTCCGGCACGGCATCGTCCTGGACGAATGGGCAGGTGGAGTTCCCTTATTACTACGAGTGGTTTTTCCGCACCAGCGAAGCCGGCGATTTCGAGACCCTCGTGCGGCGGCTCGTGCCCCGCGACATGGACTCCCGCGTCGGCATCCGGAATATGGACGTGCAGCAACCCGGTTACGGCGTAAACGATGTAGACACCCAATACACCGACCCGGTCACTCACCATACTCACCCGGAGGATGTAGTGGGGCTGGAAGGAGCACTCAAAGCGCCCACCACCCGCTCCGTCCCTTTGTCGGATGACAGCAATTTCGAGGGAAAAGCGGAGCCGGTCATCAACCAGCAATTTCAGCTCTTGGATGAACTTGGCACCAAGCCCGGCGAAGACCCCGTCATCGCCCCGCCGCTGTACGGCATGTGGCATGCCATGGCCAAAAAGCTGAGCATAAAACCCGAGGACTCCAACTGGGTGAACGAATTGAACAAAGACCCCCGGCACCGCGCCGAAGCGGGTATGGGTACTACCGTAGTACAAAAAAATCAGGAGTCGTACATGCGGAGAGCTTGGGAGCAGGTAGGCTCTGTGCTGGAAATGAACCGGAAAATTCGTTTCACCCAACTCTCCATGTGGGTGAGCCAGATGATGTACGACAAGCATTTGAAAAAAATGGCGCCTGAGCGCACATTTCTGCTGACCACACCGGTACACTCAAAAATTAAAGCCAGCCCGTTTACCATTAAATACATGGTGCGAAACAGCCGCCTGCCACAGGCCACCGGCAGCGGAGCATTCCGCAAAATCGTGCGGCCACGGGCGCTGATGGCCAAACGGCTGCTGCCCAAAGACGACGACGCTGCCCACACCACGGCCCTTCTTCAGGGGCTGAACGAGGGGAAACTCGCCGCCGCCCGGCCCCTCGTTTTACCCAATGAAACCCCCACCACGGGTGTCATCGTCGATGGGTTGAAGCCTGCCGCCTCCGGCAGCGGTCCTTCATCTGCCGCCGCAAAAAAGGCACTGTGGGCCCTCGTTGCCACCATCATCATCCTGCTGACTCTCATTTCGCAGGCAACCAATATCGTGGTCATACTGGCCTGCGTAGTGCTCCTGGTTTTTGCCCTGCTTCGCTATTGGCGTTTCAAAAAAGGGGGACAATCATCGCCTGTTGATGAGCAAAAAAAGGAGGCCTCCAAAAGTTTAGAACCTGCCAACATGACCCCCGAAGCCGTAGCCACCGTGCCGCCGCGCACGCAGTTCCAGTTGGCAGAGCCGGGGGTGAAACCCACCATTGCGACGAGTTCGCCACCACCCGGCCCCAGCGGTCCTCCCGACCCGTCGGTCGAAGTGGAAGTGGCGCGCAACTTCCGCACGGCACAGTGCGTTGTC
>CAZPHZ010000464.1:0-1937 GCA_964586035.1 uncultured Saprospiraceae bacterium | reverse complement strand
GAGGTTGAGAGGGTTGAGAGGCTCGCTCAACCTTCACTTTTTTGCGGACGCCTGATTTCTTTTCATTTACCTTTGCCCCTCCGTTTTCTCTAATCAAATTATCCGCCATGAGCCTCGTCAAGGATTTCAATGACTACCGGTCAAAAATGAACGACAAGATTTTCGGCCAAAGAAACAAGACCCTAAACCGCTTTTTCGCCCTCGATAGTGGCGCGTATGCCGATGGCGCTTTGGATAAAAAAACCAAAGAGTTGCTCGGTCTCGTGGCCTCGATGGTGTTGCGCTGCGACGATTGCATCCGATACCACCTCGGCACCTGCCACGACCTCGGTGTGACTACCGCCGAAGTTTTTGAAGTATTCGCTATCGCCAATCTCGTCGGCGGCTCCATCTGCATCCCGCACACCCGCCGGGCGGTGGAGTTTTGGGAAGCGATGAGCAATGAAGAATGCAGAATGAAGAATGAAGAATGCAGAATGCAGAATGACCGACGGAAGCCCGTAACGAAGGTCGGGATGAACAATGGGGCAAAAGGCAATAAAAAACGGGGAAGGAAGAATGGCAATTTCATCTGAAAACCATATTTTCTGAGCACAGCTGACAGTAATTCAACTATTTCCAATGAACACCACCGCAAAAACCTATCTCGACGCACTGAACGACGTACAGCGGCAGGCCGTGACCACTACCGAAGGACCTGTGCTCGTGGTGGCCGGCCCCGGCTCCGGGAAAACCCGGGTATTGACATTCCGCATAGCACATTTGATAAAAAAAGGCGTGCCGCCGTGGGAAATCATGGCGCTCACTTTTACCAATAAAGCGGCCAAAGAAATGCAGGCCCGCATTGAAAAAGTGGTGGGAGCGAGGGCCAACAGGGTCTGGGCAGGAACTTTCCACAGCATCTTTGCACGAATACTGCGGGTGGAAGCAAAACACATTGGCTACCCCTCCAATTTTACCATTTACGATACTGACGATACAAAAAGCGTCATCGGGACCATTATCAAAGAAATGAACCTGAACAAGGAACAGTATAATGTGAACTCCATTCGCTCCCGCATTTCATCGGCAAAGAGCAACCTGGTGACCCCAAAACTCTACCAGCAGAACGCCAGTCTCATGGAAGAAGACAAGAGGGCAATGCGGCCCTATGTGGCACAGATTTACGAAAAATACACCGCTCGCTGCAAGCGCTCAGGTGCCATGGATTTCGACGACCTGCTGTTCCGGTTGTACGAGCTGCTTCAGAACCACCCGGAAGTCATCGAAAAATACCGGGAACGATTTAAGTACCTGATGGTAGATGAGTTTCAAGATACCAACCATTTGCAATATGCCATCGTGCGCAGATTTGTCAGTTATGACGGCAGCCCCCGCAATATCTGTGTTGTCGGCGATGACGCACAGAGCATTTATGCTTTCCGCGGCGCCACAATACAGAACATCCTCGATTTTGAAAAGGACTTCAAAGCCTACGGTATCAAGACTTTCAAACTGGAGCAAAACTACCGATCCACGGTACACATCGTAAAGGCTGCCAACCAGGTGATTTCCAACAACCGGCGACAAATTCAGAAAACTATTTTTTCGGACAAAGGCGAGGGCCACAAAATCAAGGTCATCAAAGCCATGACCGATAACGAGGAGGGCAAACGCGTGGCCGACACGATTTTGGAACAAAAAAACCGGAACCACCTTTCGAATAAGGACATCGCTGTACTCTATCGCACCAACGCCCAGTCACGAGTATTTGAAGAATACCTTCGCCATTATAATATCGCCTATCGCGTGTTCGGCGGAATGTCTTTTTACCAAAGAAAAGAGGTGAAGGACTTCATTGCTTACCTTCGTCTTGGCGTTAACCCAAAGGACGAGGAAGCTCTGAGGAGAGCCATCAACTATCCGCGGCGTGGCATCGGCAATACAACTTTGGATAA
>CAZPHZ010000463.1:0-1972 GCA_964586035.1 uncultured Saprospiraceae bacterium | reverse complement strand
CCCGGCGATGCCCACCAAAAAGAAAAGCAGTGCAATTATCTCTGCCTGGGTAGGTTGAAACGGCAGCCATTCGTATTTCACGTTGACCCTGATTTTTTCAATCCAAAAACGCTCGAAGCCGTTGAGGATGAGGTACACGAAAAATAGCATTCCGGGAATGGTGAGCCTTTTGCGCAGGCCCCAGAGAATGCCACCAATGAGGAATGAGGCGGCGATTTCATAAAGCGGCGTTGGGTAAACGCCATGTTCCAGCCGGTTGCAATAAATCCACTGGCAGCCCAAAATGGGGATGCCGTCCCGGTTTACATTTTGGGGGAAATCGAACGACCATATCCAATCGGGAAGAAACCACCAATCGGGTTGCGCCGCTGCCGTGATGCCCCAGTCGCCGTCGCCGGCCAACATGCATCCGATGCGGCCCACGCCGTACGAAATGATAAGTGCCGGTGCCACAGCATCGGCCGTTGGCCAAAAAGGTATTTTGTGGCGCCGGAGGTACCAGGTGACGCCGAGATAGCCGCAGATGAGGCCACCGTAAATCGCAAGCCCGCTGCCGGAAAAGAAGATGCCGATGGGGTCGCTCATAAACCCGGAGGGCGCTTCGAGGATGGCAAAAATCTTCGCACCGAGGATGCCCGTGATGGCAGCTGTTACCGTCAAGTCTCCGATTCGGTCGTGGGGATAAACGTCGATTACTTGTACGTGTGGTTTCGGCAACGCCTGCTTTTTCTTCTCCCACCAACGCATGGCAGCAAACACCACCGCAAATGCCAACCCCGCCAACAGGCTGCCTTTGGCGGAGAGAAGTACGCCCGCAGCATCGGCTTTAAACTCCGGAAAATGCTGTACGAGGTACACGCCTTTGAAACCCACCAAAAATCCGAAGATGCCGTTGGACGCAATCTCCCACAGTGTGGCCGGTTTTCCCGTCACCACTTTCACCTTCGACGGCTGGAAAAGACCCTCCTTAGCCTTCCGCTTCAATTCGAGATAAAAAAACCACGCTGCCGTCAGAATGGCGATGACGAGCATCATTCCGAAGGTCTTGAACACGGAAGTCCAGTTATCAGGTTGCGTGCCAAACAGGTCGTGAAAGAGATAAGATAGGTCTGGATACATGAGTTAGTGTTGTTTCTCAAAAAAAATATTGCTTTTGGCGAAGAGGTTTGTGGCAAAGATAAAAAAGCTACCCATTGCAACCTGTAGCCTCTCCTCATTCATCATCCAACCTTCGGCACGGGACTTCCTCCGGCCGTTGCGTATTTCTCAATGCCCCAACATCGCCTCCATCAAACCTCCAAAATCACCAGCGGGCCGGTAGAGGTGATCGTTATAACTCGTAGCACTAAATTTGAGATTGTGCACCGCATCGTTGCGCAGCAACAATTCTATGGTAATGTTACCGAACTGCTGGTTGAACAGTTCCCCTTTCGCATGCGAAGGCCGGGGTTTGAGGTGGTGCCGCTCCACCGTTTCCACCCAATCTTTTTGCGAATAGGTGCGGGTATCGGATATTTGGCAGCGATACGGCAGCGTAAGCACCCGCTCTTTCAGGTAGTCGAACAGGTAGGTGGCGTCGTGGCGGGAGTATTCCATCTTGTAAAAATGCACGGCAAAACCTTTGGACGACGGCGTGTCGAGAAAGTCTATCGTTTCGCCGATTTCGCCGGGCAGGGTCTGCCAGATGCCGTATTGGGACCAAAGCCATCCGGTGAGGCTGCGGAAGGCCGGAGAATTTTTCCAGGCCTCGTAAAGCACGATTTCTTCCGCACCCCGCTCGATGAGCTCGTGGATGACGGGGTTGGAAGGCGAACTTTCTTCCGCCGTTTGAAACAGGGCTTTTATATGACTCCAAATTTCTTTCATGAGAAGTTGAGGGGGTTGAGAAAGTTGAGATTGGTTGAGGGGGTTGAGAAAGTTGAGGGGGTTGAGGGCAGGGCTGTTAAGTTCTTTTTTCAAAGCCCCAGAGGGG
>CAZPHZ010000462.1:0-1988 GCA_964586035.1 uncultured Saprospiraceae bacterium | reverse complement strand
TGAACGCAGAAACTGCATTTTTCCATAACCCCGCGCACCCGAACTGTAACGTCTGGATTCAAGACCATGCGAGTGAGGTTGTCGCCGCCATAAGGGATGTCGTAACCTTCCGTCATCACTTCATTGGCCGGAAAAAGGTCGGCAGTGGAATAGTCCAACCAGTTGAAACGGCGCACTTTGAATGGGCAGTTGTTCGCGCAATAGCGGGTGCCGATGCACCGATTGTAAGCCATTTGGTTCAATCCCTCCGAGCTGTGGCTGGTAGCTGCAACGGGGCACACATTCTCGCAGGGTGCATTGTCGCAATGCTGGCACATCATCGGCTGATATACCACGTTCGGATTTTCGTAATCTCCGTAGAAATATCGGTCGATACGGAGCCAAGTCATTTCGTGGTGGCGGTACACTTCTCTTTTACCAACTACGGGAACATTGTTTTCAGCCACACAAGCTACCTGGCAGGCACCACAACCTGTACAGGCGTTGAGGTCAATATGCATGCCCCAGTGGTGCCCCTGGCTGTACTTTTCTTCCATGTATTCTTCATAGGGGTATAGCGTCTGTTCGTTCAGGTGCTGGTGTTCTTTTCTCTCGTTATGCAGCTCTTCTGTAAATGCTTCCAACTCATTGATATTGGAACGGCGGATTACCGAACGGTCAACCAAAGCCCCCTGAAATCCTTTACCTATAGTCATCAATGCTACCTCATCCACATTGACAGTTTCGTCCGAGCCGTTCACCTTGCCGGTTACGCCCATGGTGTGGTGATACTGTACGCAGGCGAATTCCTCATCGGTCGCCACTTTCCCCGAGACGTTTATGTCTGCGGCAAAATATTGGGTGTTGCCATTGGCGTCAATGGAGAGCCATGGGTACACATTCAGGCCGACATTCTTGCCGCATCTTCCTACTTCGGTGCGCCCAAAACCGAGGGCCATGGAAACGGTATTCACCATTTGTCCGAATTGGCGCACGCAGGTAGCGCTAAGTTTTTGGCCGTTGATATCAATTTCGACGATGTCGGCTTCCTTGTAATATTCCTTTTCGTTCAGCCCTTCGAATTGGCCGGCTCCATGAAAACGGCGGTTTCCATCAAAAACAACAGGGATGGCGAGGTAATTTCCCCAAACGCATCTCGTAATAGGGTCGGGCATTTCCTGCAACCATGGGTTGGCTGCATATTGTCCGCCTCCTGCATTTACCGTTTCGAAAAATGTAATCTCAAGCCCGCTGCGCGGTTGGGTGATTTGAGCGGCTGCCCGTGCAACGTCGCCGCCAAAGGCTATCACAGATTCGTTCGTGTCCGGAACCTCGAATATGCCGTCGTGCAGCGCGTTGTCCCAAAAGGCCTGAAAGGTTGCAAATTTGTTCTGGCGGGGAAACATGTCCGACTGCCAGGTTGCCTTCAGGTATTCGAAAAATGGTTGTTCATCTTCAGAATTGAGTTTGGGGCTTTGTCCCCACCGGAGTAACGATTCTTCTGCTTGCCGTGTATCGAACAGCCGGGAAATGGCTGGCTGCATTAGGCTAAATTTTCCGGTTTTGGGCTCTACATCACCCCAACTTTCGAGATAGTGATTTGCTGGCGCAATGTAATCGCAAAGTGCTGTTGTTTCGTCGGGAGTGCCGTTGAAAGAAATCTTTGTGCTCACTTTGGCGAAGCCTTCCGAAAATTTACCGGAATTGGGCAAGTCAAATGCGGGATTTGCCCCCCAAAGTATCACGGCATTTACACCGCCTTTATTCATCTCCCCGATGAGGCCCTGAATATCTCCATCAATGCCTTGACGCTGGTTGGAGGAATTGGTAAAAGAGATGGTTTTACCGTAATTGCCAAGCATATCGTTGATAGCATTCACCAACACTTGTTCGCCCAAATTATTAGTGCCACTCACGACTAAACTCTTGCCTTTGGCTGCCCACAATTCGTTAGCTGTTTTAGCAATTCCAGCAGCCGCTCTTTCTCCAATCTCCGGCGCATTTACAAT
>CAZPHZ010000461.1:0-2001 GCA_964586035.1 uncultured Saprospiraceae bacterium | reverse complement strand
AACCGTACCTGACTGGTAAGTTGCCTCCGTGAGCCCGGTGGCAGAATCGACGACACTTGTGAAACTTGTATCCTCTGCGATTTGAATTTCGTACTCCGTATTTGGTGCCGCCTCCCAATTGTAAATGATGGACAAGCCGAGGCCGGAGGCATCATTAGCCGGTGAGGTGAGCACTGCCGGGGTGGGCGCGGCATTGGCCACAAACAAAGTCAACTCCGACTGCCCGGTGTTGGTGCTATCTGCCCCTGCCAGTGTAAAAGAATAGACACCCTCGCCCACCGCTGCCGTATTGCCGATGGTGAGCACTGCGCTGTCGCCGGGTAGCACGGGGTTGGTGTCGAAAGTGGCGGTGAGGCTGTCGGATAAGCCCGTCACGGAAAGCAGGACACTGCCGGTAAAAGTTTCGCTGACGGCAATGGAATAGGTGGCGTCCTGCGGAGCACAAATTTCCGCATGTACGGGAGTGCCCTCCACGAAAAAGCTGCATTGCTTTTGCGAGTGACCGTCGAGTACGATGACGCCGGAGTTGTCGGGATCGAGCCAATCTTTCAGCCGCGTGGATGGTGTGCCGCCGCCTTCCCATGAGAAATGGAACCACCCGAATGAATCGTATTGGTTGTTGCCACAGGCAGCGCCGCCGCCGTGTAATTGGCCAACCACTCTTTTTTGGTTGTTAAAAAGTGGCGAGCCAGAAGAACCGCCCTCTGTGGTTCCCACGTCCCAGTCGGGAATGATGATGTGGTTGCCGGAGGGCACCGGGTCTCCGCCCGACCCCCATGCCCCGATGTGGGTGGGGTCGAATTCGAAGCTGATGCGTTTTTCATCGGTGCTGGGGTGGTGAATGCAAATGACGGTGTCGGAGGGAGCCATATCTTCGGCGCTCCAACCGGCAAAAAAAGCGCCGGCCGTTTCGGAAACGGGGTCGTCGAATTCGACGAGCGTAAAATCGGAGTTACTCCAGCCCGCTTTAAATGTAGCACCGGTGTTGAAGTCGTTGAGAGTGCCGTTTCCGGGGGCGCCGCTTTGCGGCGAATTGGGCTGGCGGCAGGTGCTGTTTTCAAAATTCCAATAGGCCACGAGCGAAGGGGCAGAACTTTGTGTGATGCCGCAGTGAAAGGCCGTCATAAAATAGGGCGTACAATCCTGCCGGGTATTGTTCACCAGAAAACCGGTGCAAAAAGTACCGCCGCCAGTGCCGATGACCGCCACCGACTGGATAATGTCGCGGTAGTGGTCCACGATGTCCCAGCCGTCGGCGCCACCGCAGATGACGTCGAGGTTGCAACTGCCCGACAGCATTTCGGCGAAGCCGAGAAAATCGTGGTTGACGTATTTGAGCTGCAGTTGCAGCGCGGGCACGGCATCTTTCGGCAATTGCACTTCCACGACGAGTTCGTCGCCCGGAAGCACAGGCGTCCATAGCTGCTCGTGCGCCTCATTGTCGGCAGGCGTAAAAGGTCCCATAACCTGCTCGTAATCGGGCGAGTATAGCACGAGGGTGCCGCCGTGCGGCATGACGTATTTGGTGAACCCGAGGTTGAGGGATTTGGCCCCTGCCGAGCGGATGCGCAAGCGCCACACGGCGTTGCCGTTGGCGAGATAATCCCAGGTGCCATGCGTGATCAGAGAAATATCCGTTTCGAGGTTGACGGCAAAACGCGGGGCAATACCCGGCCCGCGGCGGGCCATTTCAGCTGCCAGCAGCGCGTCGTTGTTCTGGGTGGGCATGTCCACCAATTCAACTGCCGAAAGAGGAGTTTTGGTGTGAGCAATGCGGCCGTCGGTCTGGGAAAAAAGAGAAATGCAGGCAAAAGCCAGCAAAAAGAAGGTTAGAATGGCTTTCATGAAACAGCGTTGTTTTGATCAGATTAAGTAGTGAGCAAATGTAGTTTTTTATAAACAGAAGGATTATGGCGACTGCCTTTTTAACAATAAATGAGAGTATAGATGTTCACTTTGACAGGCGTGCGACGAAACGAAAGGAGAGTACCGGTGATACTT
>CAZPHZ010000460.1:0-2045 GCA_964586035.1 uncultured Saprospiraceae bacterium | reverse complement strand
ATATAAATGCCCATGGAGGCTAAATAGTGGTTCCCCGCTTTTTGGTTTTGTTCCGAAACCTCTGAGCTCCATTCCGGTAATACATCCGCTGCGGGTTTTTCAATAAAAGA
Organism: uncultured Saprospiraceae bacterium; assembly: GCA_964586035.1. Lineage (GTDB taxonomy): Bacteria > Bacteroidota > Bacteroidia > Chitinophagales > Saprospiraceae > UBA6168. Next base: position 1,935 of record CAZPHZ010000460.1, on the reverse strand, counting down.
ATCAATAAAACCATCTTTGTTCACCTTCATGATGCCGAATGCCGTGGCGTCGCTGGCATTTACCGGAATGGTGGCGATGGTAAGATCGGCCCCTTTGTCAATATGGTTGCGGGCCATCGCCTTGAAATCCATCTGGTAGAGCTGGTCGCCAGAGAGCACGAGGATATAGTCGTATTCCTGATTGATGAGGTGACGCATACTCTGCCTCACAGCGTCGGCGGTGCCCTGAAACCATTTTTCGCTGCCCTGGCGTTGCTCGGCGGCCAGAATATCAACGAAGCCGGTTCCGAAGTGGTCGAACCGGTAGGTGTTTTTGATGTGCTGGTTCAACGAGGCCGAGTTGAACTGGGTCAGTACGTACATGCGCCTGACGTTGGAATTAAGGCAGTTGGAAATGGGGATGTCGATGAGGCGGTATTTCCCCCCGATGGGTACGGCGGGTTTTGAACGCTGCTCGGTGAGGGGGAAAAGCCTGGACCCGGCTCCGCCGCCGAGAATGAGACTGATCATTTTAATAACCATGTTTGTCATTTTGTCTCCCCCAGGCGGCTTTGACTGGATAGCATCAGCCTCGTGGGGAGTTATGATAATCTTTACGAAAAACAGGCTCGATTGGTCAGGCAGGAAATTTAATACATTATTTTCAAAAGCCAACGTACCTTTTACGAAAAGCTCATTTATTTACAAACTATTCAGATTAGCTTAACTCATTGTATAGCCGGATGTAATCCCCGGCCGAATTTTCCCATGAAAAGTCCACCTGTGTGATGCGCCGGCGGAGGTTGGTAAGTACCGCCGGCATACCATATACTTTCGTTGCCCTGTAAATGGCCATCGAGGTATCATTTACGTTGAAATTATCAAAACGGATTCCCCGGCCGCCCTCCTCTCCAATGTCGGGAATGGAGTCACGAAGCCCCCCCACACTGCGCACAATGGGGACCGTGCCATAACGGCAAGCATACATCTGGTTGAGGCCGCAAGGCTCCACCCGTGAGGGCATGATCAGGAAATCGGACCCGGCATAGAGTTGGTGGGCGAGGGCTTCGTTGTATTCGAGCGCCACATCAAAATAGCCGGACATTTCTTGCTTCATGTCACCGAAGGTCTGCATCAGGGCTTTGTCTCCCGTACCCAGGACCACGAATCCCGCCCGTGTACCGGTGCCCAATGTCCGGCGGATGGTGTCGGGGATAATGTCGGCTCCTTTTTCTTTTACCAAACGCCCGATAAAAGTGACGATGGGCAAATCGGGGATGATTCGGAAATGGTCGAGTACCCGGTTTTTGTTTTTTCTTTTAAACTCATCCACATCGTCTTCGAGCGGGTGGGCGATGAGGGGGTCGCTGGCTGGGTCCCATAGCCCGGTATCTATGCCGTTTATGATGCCGCGTGCTTTGGGCATCTCTTGCCGGATGAGCGCCTCCATGCCGTTGGATTCACTTTGCAGTTCTTGGAGATAGCCCCCGGAAACGGTGGTGAGTCGCCAACAACATTTTATCCCTGCAGCGAGTGGGCAAATGGTATTTCCCCAATCGAGATACCCGCGGGCAGCCGCTTTGAAAAATGGCAGCAAACGCACATCGTTCCAGCTGAATGCCCCGTGGTAGGCGCCGTTGTGTATGGTAAATACTGTTGGCAAATTGCGCAGCGTGTTATACGCCGGACAATATTTTACCATGAAAGGTATAAGCCCGGTGTGGTGGTCGTGGCAATGGAGAATTTCGGGCTTCCATTTCATGGAAACCACCCACTTGAGCACGGCCTGTTGAAAGCATAGGTTCCGCTCCACTTCATCGCCATACCAGCCTCCGCCGGGGTCGCCATATATGCCGGGGCGGTCGAATTTGCCGGGGATATTTGCCACATACAATGGGAAGCCCAACTTGTCGTTTTTCACTTCGAGAATATTGAACCAAACGGTTTCCTGATCCA
>CAZPHZ010000459.1:0-2060 GCA_964586035.1 uncultured Saprospiraceae bacterium | reverse complement strand
AAGATGCCCCTCCGGCTGTGCAAATTTAGAAAACCGGAGAGGTAATAAAAGTAAGGGGGGCAGAGTCTGGACTTAAATTATTTTTTCGGGAGAAATTCCAGCGAATGGCTTTCAGGAACACGGTGGCATGCTGCCACTCTCTTTTTACTGCAAAAATCAGCAGATTTTTGGGCACAGTGACCAAAAACAGGAATGCACAAAACACCGCCCATTGCCAATTATTCCGATTCCGGCGCATGAAGAAAAGGCGGTTTCGGGTGAGGTAATAGGTTTTCAACAGGCTATTGCGACTCACCGTGTAGCTCTCCTTGTGGTAAATGCAAGAACGCGGCTCCACGTAAATCAGGAAGCCTGCCCTTCTGATTTTTTCGCACCAATCCAACTCTTCGTAATACAGAAAAAATGCTTCGGGCATGACCCCAACCTTTTCTATGACCTGCCTACGCACCATCATAGCTGCACCGTGGGCGTAAGCCGTAGGTTTTGCTGTTGAAAACTGGCCGGCATCTACCTGTCCAACGCCTATGGTTTTATTGCGGGCAGTCAATGGATGCACCGGTGTGCTTCCAGCGTATTGAATAATATCGAGGCCCTCCGTGCTCTTTTTATGAAAGCAAATTTTTGGGCTGACGATTCCGAGTTGCGGAACTGAACCGAAAAGCGCCAACAAGTTTTCAATAGCGCTTTCGGTTAGTTCAGCGTCGTTATTCAGGAAGAACAGGAAGTCGCCACTACTGGCCAGGATGCCGGGATTGTTGCCGCCGGCAAATCCATTATTTTCTTTGTTTCTAATAAACTTTATTTCTGGATAGTGTTTTTTCAGAAAAACCTCCGGATTCTCTTCCGAGGCATTGTCCACCACGATGATTTCCACATTTTTATAGGAATTTCTTCGAATGCTATCCAGCAATTCGCACGTCACTTCGAGAGCGTTGTAGTTGACCGTGATGATGGATACTAGTGGCTGCATCAAATTTGTATCGGAAGATATTTAAACGTTTTCGCTCTGAATCATGGCTGGCAAAGTCCGTAGGATGATTTTTAAATCGTACCAGAAGGAATGTCGCCGGGCGTATGTCACATCAAGGGTGATTCGCTCTTCAGAGGACATGTTCTTTTTGCCGCGCTTTGTCACCTGCCATAGGCCCGTGAGGCCTGCCGGTGCCAAAAAACGCTCTGCCCATGCATCTTTGGTGAGCATCTCTGCCTCGTATACCGGCAGTGGCCGGTTTCCCACTATTGACATATCGCCTTTCAGCACATTTATCAACTGTGGCAATTCATCGAGACTGGTTTTGCGAATCAGCCTTCCGATGAAAGTCACCCTGGGGTCGTTATTGAATTTTTGAAACAAACCGCTCTCCGGGCCGCCATTCATATATTGGTTGAGATGTTTCAAGTCATTCAACCGTTTATCGGCATCTTTGTACATGGAGCGGAACTTCAAGAAATCGAATACACGATATCCGGTTCCCACTCTTTTTGAGCGGTAAACCACCGGGCCTCTGGATTCCAGTTTTATCAAAATGGCCACCAGAAAGAGCAGTGGGCTTGCCACTATCAATGCAAACGATGCGATAGCAATGTCAAGAGCCCTTTTCAAGAGTGGAAGAGCAATTCCCAAACTTTCCTGTGGCTCCAATTCACAGGTCAGCACTTCTTTTTTAAATTCGGTAAGAAACCCAATCCTTTCTTTCAATACGCTCCAATGCACAGGCACGTCGTAGTAGTCGTCAAAACCCAATTTAAGAGCCGTGAGTTTATGGTTAAGTCCATCCCTGTTCATGGCTATGCAGGGGATGTACCGCAAGGTAGGATGGCTCTGCAGGTTGTGGAGCAGCAGGAATTTTTCCTCCTCCAAGAATCCGAATTCGCAAATAATTGCCTTTGGGAAAGAATCGCCGCCGGTGGCAATTTCTTCTTCGAGCCAATGAAAAGCCTGGAAGGAATTTTCAAACTCGTTGATGTGAAAGGCATTTTCTATACCGGTGAAATTAATGAGACATTTGCTAAACGTGCCATCGAAGCCGAGTAAGAAAATCTCATCCTTAGGCGCGCTT
>CAZPHZ010000458.1:0-2116 GCA_964586035.1 uncultured Saprospiraceae bacterium | reverse complement strand
AGTGATAGAAGGCGGCATATTTTACGCATTAGCCCAACCATTTGATGACTGCACTGCGTCTGAGAGTTTGAGATTGTTTTTGATGACAATGATTATAACATCTGGCTCATGACACTGTTTTGTAAAGCCGGTGATCTTATCAGATTTCGACGGTAGTTTTACGCAGGCCAGGGCCGGAAATTAAAAATGTAAAACAATGAAACCTACTTATTTTATCGCCATGTTGTTCTTTGCCGGAATGGCAATCACGATGCAAAGCTGTCTGAAGGACAAATGTCAAAGGGAGGTCAATTACATACGCATCGACCCGGTTTTTAAATCGGTAAATGAAATTCACGATGGGACTGCGGTAGTTGAGGCCCCACGGGCACTTAAAGAACCTGGGCAGCTCTACTTTTACAACGACCTCATTTTTATCAACGAAAAACACGAAGGACTCCACGTGATTGACAACACGGACCCTGCCAACCCCCAAAACATTTCCTTCATCGCTATTCCCGGCAACGAAGACCTCGCCATTCGCAACGGTATGCTTTACGCAAACACTTACATCGACCTGCTCGCAATAGATTTGAGCAGTTACGAAGTCGTGGGGCGCGAAGAAAATGTATTCCCCCCATTGTGGGAAGATGTGCAAAACAACCGGGTCGCCGTGTATTATCAGGAAACGCCGGTAACGGAAAAAATGGATTGCGAAACGTTTGGCACTTTGTACAAAAGCGGTGGCGAATTTTTTGGCGGAGGTCCGCTGATGTTCGAGGATATTTCAAACGTTGTTGACAACTCTTCTGGTTCAGCCGGTAGCGGCGGTGGCAACGGCATAGGCGGTTCGATGGCCAGATTTACACTTGCCTCTGACCACCTTTATGTGGTGGATGAATCAAGTCTGAAGGTCTTTGATTTAAGTCAGCCCCAGCAGCCTTCTTTGGCCAACACCGTGAACATCGGATGGGGCATTGAGACTATTTTCCCATTTGAAGACAAACTGTTTATCGGTTCCAACAGCGGCATGTTTGTATTCGACAACAGCAACCCAATTCAACCCACGATGCTTTCCACATTTGCCCATGCCAGAGCCTGCGATCCCGTATTTGTGAAAGGCGATTACGCATATGTGACGCTTCGCAGTGGTTCTGCTTGCGAAGGATTCAGCAACCAGCTCGACCTCATCGACATCACTAGTATCACAGCGCCGGTTTTGGTTGAATCTTTTCCCATGGACAATCCGCACGGGCTGAGTATCAAAGGCAATGACCTGCTGCTCTGTGAGGGCGATTCCGGATTGAAGTCTTTTGATGTGACCGACCCGCTCACACTGGGTAGCCATCTGCTTGACCAAGTGAAAAGTATCCATGCCTTCGATGTAATTGCCCTTCCGGGCCAGCATAACGTTGCGCTCGTCATCGGAGAAGATGGCTTTTACCAGTATAATTTCGACAATCCTTCGGATTTGAAATTCCTGAGCAAGATATTAGTGGAGAACTAGCCTCCAATGAACCGTTCCAAAATAAGGTGGCTGCCCAAAATAATTTCAGGTGCAGCCGCCACAATTTTTTTCGGAGAAAATTCACAACCCTCCTTCCGCATGAAAAATCTGATACTTCCGGCATTGCTATTTTTTACTTATCTGGGCTTCGCCCAAAATGAAGTTTCGAGCGTTCTTTATCTTACCGATGGTAGCTTTCTTAAAGGCACCGTTGAGGATAGCCTGCCTGGTTCATTGCTGCTAGTGCGACTTACCGATGGCACTAAAATCGAATTACCACAAGCTATAATCTGGCGACTCAGCGAGGTGAATCGTGCCGAATTGTTGTTGACTGATGGCCGGAAAATGTTGGACAACGGCTTTATGTCGTCAGTGGCTTTCCATACGTTGGCAGCACGGCGAAGTTCGCGTTGGGACAACGGTCTGCGGTGGGGACTTGGAGCCCAATATTCGGTGGGATTCAAATTCAATCCTCGGGTAGCGCTATCGGCAGGCGCCGGTGTCGATGCTCATGAATACTTTTTCTTTCCTGTTTTTGTTGAAGCCAGTGGCAGCCTGGTCAACAGGCAGCACTCAGGCCAAAAGAAACAACACAGCGTTTGGTTCGGCAAGAGGCAGGGCCGTCATAGA
>CAZPHZ010000457.1:0-2119 GCA_964586035.1 uncultured Saprospiraceae bacterium | reverse complement strand
GGAGCCCGTCTTCCGTCACTATTTCCACGTTGGCGGTGCGGCGGGTCATGGTACCGGCGTTGTAGTGTTCGAGGTTGCGGTTGGTGGTGAGTATGAACGGGAATTCGGCCTGATGGTCGAGGATTTCATGGGTTTCCACAAAATCCTTGAACACGAATTTGCCTTTGCCGCGTTTGAAGGTCTCGGTGTGCAGCATCTTGGTGCCGGTGCCGTCGGGAGCCACGGGCCACTGCTTACCCTGGCTGCCCAGTTCTTCCCATTTCACCCCGGCGAAAAAAGGCACGATTTGACGGATTTCTTCCAACATTCCTTTTGCCGTGTAGGGTTTTTGCACATAGCCGAGGCGGTTCATCATTTCCACATAAATCTGCCCGTCGGATTTGCTGCTGCCAATGGGATCCACCACTTTTTGCACCCGCTGGATGCGGCGCTCTCCGTTCGTGAAGGTGCCCTCTTTTTCGAGAAAAGAAGCACCCGGCAAAATCACGTCGGCAAATTCGGTACTCATGGTCGGGAAAATTTCCTGCACGATGAGCAGGTCGAGCGCTTTCAGTGCCTCTATCACCTGTTGTGAATTGGGGTCGGACTGCACCACATCTTCGCCGGTAATCCAGAGGGCCTTGAGCTTGCCTGCCAATGCCGAGGTGTACATTTCGGGGATGGTGTAGCCCGTCTTTTTGGGCAGGCTCACCCCGTAAAATTCTTCGTATTTTTTCTGAACGGCGGGGTCTTCCACGTCGAGATAACCCGCGCCCTGGTAGGGCTGCACACCCATGTCGGCGGCACCCTGCACGTTGTTTTGTCCGCGCAGCGGGTTCATCCCGGCGCCCCGTTTACCTACGTTGCCGGTGATGAGGGTAAGGTCGGCGATGAGCATCACGGCATAGGTGCCCTGGTAGTGCTCCGTGACGCCGAGGCCGTGGAAAGCCATGGCGGCGTTGGCCGTGGCATAGGCGATGGCAGCGGCATGTACCTGCTCCCGCGGCACCCCGGAGACGGCCTCCAACTTGTCAATGTCGAGGTTCAAAATGCCATCCCTGAAATCCTCCCATCCTTCCGTGCGGTTTTTGATAAAAGCCTCGTTGGCAAGGCCCTCTTTCAGAATGTAATACAGCATCATATCGAGCACCGCCACGTTGGTGCCGGGCCGCAGTTGGAGGTGGTGGTGGGCGTATTTCGCCAATTCCGTGCGCCGCGGGTCAATGACGATGAGCGTCGTGCCCTTCATGGCGTTCTGTTTGATTTTGGCGCCCGTCACGGGGTGGGCCGAAGTGGGGTTGGCACCCACCACGAGCATGCAGTCGGTGTATTTCAGGTCTTCGATGGAATTGGTGGCAGCTCCCGTGCCGTAGGTGCGCTGCATGCCGAGTGCCGTCGGCGAATGGCAGACCCGTGCACAGCCGTCGATGTTGTTGGTGCCGATGACCGCCCGAATCATTTTTTGCATCAAATAATTCTCCTCGTTGGTACAGCGGGCGGAGGAGATGCCGGCAATGGCGTCGGGGCCATGTTTGGCACGAATGGCCGTCAGTTTTTCAGCGATAAAATCATAAGCCTCGTCCCAGGTGGCTTTTTCGAGTTGGCCGTTACGGCGAATGAGGGGGTGCTGCAGCCGGTCGGGGTGGTTGTAAAATTTGAAGGCATAGCGGCCTTTGAGGCAGGTGTGGCCCTGGTTTACATCGGCGTCGTACGGAGCCTGAATGCTGAGGATGTTGCCGTCTTTCACACTCACTTCGAGGTTGCAGCCCACGCCGCAATAGGTGCAGGTGGTGCGTACTTTATCCTGTCCCACCACAGCTTTGCTTTGGAACACGTCGTGGATGGCGCTCGTAGGGCAGGCCTGCGAGCAGGCGCCACAACTCACACAGTCGGAGCTGAAAAAATCGCCGTCTATACCTTTGATGATTTTATTGTCAAAACCCCGCCCGCTGACGCCGAGCACGAATTGCCCCTGCACCTCGTCGCAAGCCCGCACGCAGCGGTAGCATAGAATGCACTTCGACAGGTCGGAGGTCATGTACGGGTGGCTGAGGTCCTTCTCCCGGTGGGTGTGGGGTTCGCCCGCCCGGTAGCGCACATCTCGCACTGCGACGCAGCACACCCCCACCACGCCCCGCGT
>CAZPHZ010000456.1:0-2124 GCA_964586035.1 uncultured Saprospiraceae bacterium | reverse complement strand
AGTCACCACCCGAGTTTAAGGACGTAGAGGACTACCTTGTCTATAAGAATGGAGTGGAGTCATTTATCGAAGCGCGTAATAGACGGATAGAAGGCTATGGGATCAACACCAAAACCCAATCGGGTAATCGGGATCTCCAATTGAATGGGAAATCTCGAATGAATGGCGGAATATACATAGTCACGCTCAATAACGAGCACATGATATCGACACAGGCACACGACCCAAGATATGACCATAACAATCCGCTTAAAGTTAATAAAAACAATTGCAAATTTGGTAAGGCACAGGATTTCAGAGGTAGAGAGCGACAAGGTTATTTCAGAACTTTTGGCGAAGAAAACGTCAATTTCACCCCGGTGGTAGCACTTGAACGTGATGATATAGGCAAAGTGGAAAAAGAACTAAAAAAAACGCTAATGCAATGGCGGTTAACGTCGCCTTCAAAGAGGATCACCGAATGGACAAAAGGTATCAATAGTGCCGAGCTAAAAAATAGAATAATTACTGTTGCACAAGAGCTAGGTGTTTCATATGAAGTTATTGTGCAATAAAAATAATGTCAGTCTGGCCCCCTCAGTGAAAACGGAAGGGGTCCTTAACCTAATTTCCAGTAGATTCGCAAAACAACAACCCATCAGTTCAGCGGACGATCCCAACAGCAGTGCCCCCGTGCTGTCTGGCGCAAACGGGGTTTCTACGAGGCCTCTTATGAGGTTCTTGGTCATCAGCTATTTTTCAAGAAGCTTGATCGAAAATTAGAATCAGGTTCCTTAGGTAGAGGAGGTATATTTTATGTTTGGAGACGGGGTAAAGGCTGCTTGGGATCAAACTAGAGGCGGATTCTTTCTTAAGATACTTCAGGAATGCCAGAGCATTATAGGTCACAAAGAACACCTCTTACCTGAGTTTATCCAACACGTCGCTGATTTATATCAGGAAGCCGACCTAACTCTTCCCACCATGACAGAGAAAGGTAGGCTAAAAAAAGCAAAAGATTTGCAAAATAAGGGGGCAAGTACAATTGATACCAATATCCCGCTTGGTTACGCGTATTGGGTTGTTGGCATCTGGATAGAAGCAGAGCAACGTACAGGGATAGCTGCTCAAAAAGCAGGCACACTTGCATGGTCCATTATAAGTTATAGCTTACAGGGTCAAAGACAGGGTGCCACCGATATGCCTTGGCTTGGAGTGGGTGTTGAAGATGATCGCCAATATTATCAAACGGTATGCGATGAATTGGATTCAGGCACATTTGATCAGGCCCTATGGCTTAAAGCAAGAGTTATGTCAAATGGCGATGAGGAGAAATCGGTTATTGAATACACGAAATTGCGAGTGACCCAATTAGCCGAATTTGATGAACAGGCACGTCTTCAAGATGAGAAGAGGCGCCTTCAAGAGGAAAAGGAAGCAATGGAACTCGCCGAGGCGAATGCGGCGGAAGAGAAACGACTGGAGGCTGAGCGATTTACTGCTAATTACAACGATACGATCAAGGGAATGCTAAAGCTCTTACCTAAAGAGTTGAAAGTGATCGATGAGGCGAGCCTCAGAACATTTTTCAATTACGCAAACCGTAAAGGCATTATCGTCACTGGCGTATCTTCTGACCTAGAAGAAATAATATCTACTGGGGATATTATAGTGAGTTGCAACGGGGTGCTGGTACTTGAAGATATTGACTATCTGAGGCAATACATTAAGGAGCACGATGAAGCGGAATTGGTCCTGCTACATAAAGCAACAATACTAACAAGTAATAGAGTAACTGGAATAAAAGGTATTAAATTCACGCAATTGGTAGGCTAGCTGCCTTCATAACCCAATCATAGTAGTGCAAGGACGTGGATCAAACCCCACACGGCAGCGGCTAGGACGGCCACTCGGGAGAGGAGGGTTGTTCGTTCCCAGCGCCACCGTCCCAACCGGAGTTCACGGTCTATCTAGCGTTACAGCATGGTGGGCACCAGCTTTGTTAGTGCCGCATTAGTTGACGGATTGTCAGAAAATACATTCATCGAAAAACTTTGCTTATGCCACTGACAATAACGGATTCGCTCTGAAGCAGGGTTGTGCAGACGCGGCCACCATTTAATTGCGACTGCGTAAAGCGGACAG
>CAZPHZ010000455.1:0-2132 GCA_964586035.1 uncultured Saprospiraceae bacterium | reverse complement strand
GCACCTGCTTCTGTTGCCGCTCGGTGTTGAAATTTTAGAGAGGAATGAAGATTTAGCCGTTGCGGAGTATATCCTCAGCAACATCGAGGAGGTGTTGGACGATTTTGAAAACCCCCTTTATTTGCGTGTAGCCAGAGAATGCCTGCAGCGCACGATCGATAAACAACCTCTTTCACCTCAACATTTCATCGGCCACAAAGATATGGCAATCAGTAAATTAGCTGTGGATTTGCTGTATTCGCCATGGGAGTACAGCCCGGGTTGGGAAGAGCGGGACTTGTACCTGACGACTCAAAAAATGCCGGAACAGAATTTTACCAAAGACAGCGAAAGCTCGTTGATGCGGTTTAAGCTGAATAAACTCAAACTCCTTTGCGAAAAAAATCAGGAACAGATTAAAGAGTTGGAGGCTGCCGGAGATTTCTCAGAAATGATGAGCCTTTTGAAAGTGCAAGCGAAACTTCTTAATGTAAAAAACGAGTTGGCTAAACAGCTTGGCACCGTCGTTTTCAAATAAACCATGCAAAATTAATTCAAGTTGCGGATCATTAACACTGCCCAAGTACCCCTGGTAGCTTGGAAAGGGAACTTTTTCCGCAATGCATTTTATCATATTTCCCTTTTATGAAAAGAATATTGCTGCTCGCAGCCTTGTGGTCATTCGTTTCTTGTGATAGTTCAAGCTCCAAAGCACCGGATGTTTCTGGCACCACCACTCAAAAGCAGGAACGAGATTCCGTATTCACTGATACGCTTTCTTTGAACGAAAATCCCCGGCCTGCAACGCCGGTGGTTGATAGGGCCGGTACCCTTCCTTTCACATACGATCTCGATCAACCGGACGCAAAGTTCAAATTGCCCGGTCGGCTCAATGAAATTTCAGGTCTCGGCCTTTCGGAGGACGGAGCCATGCTTATAACGGTGAACGATGAGCAGGGCAAACTTTTTTATCTCGATAAAAATACCTGCATGGTGGTGCGCGAGTTCAAATTTGCCAAATGGAGCGATTACGAAGGGGTAGAGTTGGTGGATGGGCAGGTGTACGTCGTGAACAGCAGTGGGACGCTCTACAAAGTCAAGCATCCCGGGGAAAAGAATCAGCATACCAAAACCTATAATACTTCGCTGCACCGGGCAAATGATGTGGAAGGTCTTGCCTTTGACAAGGCTGGGCACCGGTTGCTCATCGCATGCAAAGGAAAGCCCGGCAGAGGGGATGAATTAAAGGGAAAACGAGCCATCTATTCTTTCAATCTCGATAGTAAAGAATTATCGAAAGAGCCGTTATTTGTAATCGACCGGGAAGAAATTAAAACTTGGAGGCACCGGGAAAAAACACTTGCCCGGCAGGTCATCGGGTACCTCGATGAAAATCTGGCTGATGATGCTTTCGCACCATCGGGCATTGCCATTCATCCACTGAGTGGGGAGGTGTATGTACTTTCATCGGTGGGAAAGTGTTTGGTGGTACTTGACGCAACTGGAAATATTCTGCGATTCGAGCCACTGAACCCGGATTTGCACCGGCAGCCCGAGGGCATCTGTTTCGATGAGGATGGCACTCTTTTTATCAGCGATGAGGCCAAAGGCGGCAGGGCAAAAGTGTACAGGTATATCCCGAAGAATATAGCTGGCCGTTAATTCGAAGGCTGCAGGCGGTGAATGTCCAGGCTGTTTGTACATTCCTTTTTTGTGAAATAACCGGCCACAAATAGGGAGGCGACGAAATAAACTGCCAGCCCAATGGAGCCACCCGGCATCTGCTCGTCCAATCCAAACCATCCTTTCATCCACCAGATTAGGCCCAACCCAAGACCTGCCCGCAACACCTCTGTTATTATCGCAAAATTCGATTTATCCATCAACGTTGTATAGCTGTAGATACTGACGAACAAGAACAGACCGTACCAAAGCACTCCCGGAAATCCGATGACTGCAAAATGGTTGAACAGATAAAACATAAGGGCCAGTGTGACCACGAGCTGTCCCCATGACCACAGCACCAATTTGTGGGAAGGATGGGAGTCGTATTTTGTGAATTGGCTAAAATCCTGCACAATTTCTATGGGAAGCCTGCGCGCCGCATCGGCAGGGCGCCAACCATTGGGCATAAACCAAAGGCGCAGCTTGTC
>CAZPHZ010000454.1:0-2135 GCA_964586035.1 uncultured Saprospiraceae bacterium | reverse complement strand
GTTGCCGCCCCCTGCACCTTACTGGCGGCTGCGGCCTGGCCTCGCTGACGACCGGTCCTTTGTGTCCGCGGACGCGCGCGGCGTGAGTACGGGGCGGTGGAGGCATTCGCGCGTCTGTGGCCATGTCGTGGCAGTAGTCCGTCCCAAGACTGATGGTCGGAAAAGTCATGAAAAAATTTCATAGCGAGGAAGATTTAGGAAAAATCGAATTTATATCTGCCGGGAGAATCGGTTTCGTATTTGTACTTTATTTCCTGCTGAACCGATTTCAATGCGGTTTTGTCAGCATTGTTGCCAAGCCCAAAAAAAACAACCTCAAAGAGATCTTCAGTCTCCAGATTGGTACTGGCCGCCATTCTCAGAAAGGCGAAGTACTGCCGGAAGGTAGGCATGGGCAAAGCGGCCAACTCTCCGCGATTCTTGGCTTGCCGGATATATGATGCCATTTCGACAAGTTCGTACAACATTTCATTTGGAATTATTTCACTTTTCTTATTGATGGTAGAATATTCCCGCAGAATGCCGATTTCTTGTTCGATATTCAGATAATCCATGTTTAGCATGATGGTATTTCTTGCCTTGAGCGCTTCATCAAACGGGCTGAGCTCAAAATGCAAATTGTTATCGGCCGCAGCCTGGTAGTTGCTATCAAAGAGCCAGGCTATTTTGTTGCCGTCTCCGATATATTTTCCTTTTGAATCTGTTATTCTTTTATTTATCAATTCCACGAATGCGGATTGGACAGCTCCAGGCATGCGAAGTAGTTCACTTATCCAGACGACGCTGTAATATTTTTTTTGAGATTTTCTGGACAGTTTCTTTAAATCGGAGAGCAATGCTGATGGTTCGTCATAGGTGCCACCTCCATCAGGTTTTATGGCTCGCCGGTAGAACAAATCCGAGGGTGACTCAAATCCGACGGCACTATGGGTGACCACTCGGAGGGGCATGTAGGGAATACCCAAATGGCTGACGAGCAGCCGCCAGTTTTCGGGGTTCTCAATCAAAGCATTTATCAAACTCGTTTTCCCGGTGCCTGTTGGCCCGCTAATGTGGACGATTTCCTGCTTGGCAAGGCCATGAGCCAGTGCAATGAGCGATAATTTTTCGATGTATATTTCATTGGCTCCGGCGGCGGCAGGTAATAATTTAATCAGGTCACGAGTATCGGCCTTTTCGAATTCCTGTTTCTTTGTTATGTCGTAATGCATGAGTATAAGTGTTTAATTTACAATAGTTTAATGAAAATGGTGAAACAAAAATCCCGACAAATGGTGCTTCAGTTTTGCCGGATATTGTGCGTTTATGTAGAGTGCCTGGCGGCAAAGCCCGGGAAGCATCCGGACGATTCTGCTTTCTTCATTTTCAAACGGGCGAAGAATGGCGACAAGCTTTTCAGCCAATGCCGGTAACCAACTCGAATTTGTATTTTCCGATTCCTGCACCAGATAGTGAATTACCAAAGAATTCAACGGCAGTGTATCGGGTGCTTCGTATACCGGGAGCCAGTCAGGAAATGGGTTATCGCTCTTAGAGGTGGAAATAAATAGCACTGGTTTGGCTGATTTATTAATAGTCTCGAAAAATATAGATGGCTCGAAAGTCAAATCCTTCAATGCAAGCCACAGCGGAATGACGGGAATGCTCGGTGCCGATGAAACCTTATCCAGAATTTGACTGAAAAGAAGAGGATATTGAAGGAGGCCGTAATGAAATCCCAGTGGCCAATGTATTGTTGAAAGAGCGGAAAGAAGACATTCGAGTACGGCTTCAGAACTGCTTTTTAGGTATACAGGGTTGCCGGAGAGCAGCACCATATCAAAAGCGGCCGCAGTTGTGGCAAGTTCCGGAGCCAACAGTTCTTGTGGTACCGGCTTTATGAATCTGAAGTGGGGGTTTTTCGCATAGGCTTCTAATATTTTTTCCATGCCGGGGTGCTGACAGGAAGTATCGTTTGCTTTAATAAAGGAACTTAGCGTTTTGGTATTTTCCAGGGTTTTCACTAAAGAGGCTTGCTCCAGGTAGTTCAATTGCTTGGCAGAGATGGACAAGGTGAGCCGGATATCTTGCATACCACCGGACAGCGTTTCTGGCGGTAGGATTTTAACGGCATTCAGCGCTGCCAAATACTGCCA
>CAZPHZ010000453.1:0-2137 GCA_964586035.1 uncultured Saprospiraceae bacterium | reverse complement strand
TTTCCTCTCCAAATTCAGTTCACTGTTATTGCTATAGTATTGTGTTATTTGTACCTTTGTTAAAAATGACTGCACTCTGACCGGAACCGACGACGCACCCGGAAGTATTGCGCGTAAGCACGATATCGAACCCATTTACAGAACTGAATCCGCCAAGTCCCTTGTTGGCCATGATGGTCACACCCGAGGCCGGGATGTTTCTACCCCAAACCAAAATTGCAGCCTGACCTGATCCACTAAACTGATTGGTAGACACATGTACATTGGACGTGTCTGAAATTTCAACACCCTTTGCGTCGCCGCTCAAATTAAATTTATTGTTGGAAATTACAGCGCTAACAGTCGAAATTTCCCCGGAAAAAGACACGTCAACTGCTGTACTGCCACCGGGAGAGTTAACAGAGCGAACAATATTAAACGTATTGTTATTCACCACCACCCTGGTCGAGTTTGGTGGGTTTGCTGCAATGTTGGTCACACGAACCCCGTAATTAACGACATTGCTATCTGGCTCAGTGTCACCAAAAATTTTGTTATTCGTGATGGTCGTATTTTGGTTGCTGTCAAGCAAACTAATTGCAATCGTATTACCCCGGAATTCGTTGAAGTTTATGTCGACCTGCGCGCCAGCACGCATGGACGTCACAATTCCGGAACGGGTATTAGTAATAATACTTCGATTCAGCTTGAATGTACCAAGCAATGTGAGCTTGCATCCACCCAAAAATTTTCCTTCGGGATAAACCGCGACACCCGTTACATTATCGTTATCAGTACTTGTTCTTTCCACAGTAACCCTGTCAACTACACCAAAGATAACATCATTGGCACAAGTACCATTTGCTGTTTGATCCCCGGTGAAATGTAAAATCGCGCGAAGCGGTCCACCGGTAAAACAAGGCGTGTCAGCCCTGATGGTCATAAAACGAATCCTGGGTTCACCTTTCATGAATTTGATAGCGGTAGCATGCATGCCGAATTCATTCATTAACTCACAATTTATTGACTCATTAAGAATTTCTATGATTGTCTTGGTCTGCGTTCTGCCCTCGAAAGTCCCGTTGAAGTTTTCAACAATAAGCAAGCTGATGAAATAGGTGGAAGGTCGCAGCCTGACTACCGGCACACCGCTGGCGGTCGCCACGTCAAATGCGCACTGGATATTATCAGAATCATCACTGTGGGTAGGTGCAACTTCAATCACCATTTCGTCATCCAGTAGCTGCACAAAAGCATCATCGCAGCCAACGCCAGCAGCCATGATATCTGCTGACAATCCGAGCCAAAGCAGAGCCACGTACATACAATTTACGAGTGCGGATACATGAGTTTTTTTAGTTTCACAGAATTGAGTATTCAAGACACACCTCATATGTTTAGCGTTAGAAGCAGGGAGCGTATACGTCTGAAGCATATGGGATTACCAGGGCTTTTTCCAAGAAAACCATTATTTCCGTAGTTTCTCCAGCCTGATCTGTAATTTCGGATACTGTGTTTCAGTCCGCTGCGGTGACCCATTATCGGCATCCGCACCTTCCGCGCTGAGATAACCATTCTCGCCATCACGTACCAGCAAGTCTTGCCGTCCCAGGTAGTGGGCAACCCGATGCGCGATGGTGTGGGTTAGCCGGGGATTTCAGACTGTCTGGAAACTGGTGAAATCACAAAAAATCAGCTTGATCTCGAATATCAACACCTAAATCATTCCCGATTTCCAAGTTACCTTCAAAATCGCATCGTGTTTGTTGTGATGGTGAGTAAATCTGACCACGTATGAATTAGATTTCTTAGGGAGAGTCGTGGCTGTCTCCGTTCTTCCTCAGTTCTTCCTCAGTTCTTCTTCTCAGTTCTTCCAACAAAAGACCCGGATGTAAAAATGTTGTGGAATACACACCGGCCGATCCAGTATGGTACTGGCAGGTATGATTCCGATGCACCCCTGTCTGAGAGAATTGATCCATTTCTTTTGTGGCCTATTCATCAGTGTTTTTGCGTTTTAGCTCGGTTTACATTCAGCCGACGGGTGAAGTGAGGGACATTCATGTTTTTCAATTGCATGCACAGGTTCAGGTAGCACGATGCCACATCAGGTTAATCCAGGCCGCACGGCGGTGAAGACAGCTCCGCCGCAGAGTGG
>CAZPHZ010000452.1:0-2140 GCA_964586035.1 uncultured Saprospiraceae bacterium | reverse complement strand
TGCCTATTACAGCCACTACCTATACTTTTGAGGGAGTGGCGGCGGATCTACATTATCGTTTTGGAATTGCGGCATATAAGACGACTTTGGACGGAATGGCGATTGGCACGATTCAGGATGACCCAACGTGGAGGGATGTACAGCCAACCACCGTGCCGAATTTTACTGGGAATATTAGTGGAACAGCAGCCTCTACGGTTACAACCCGTGCCACTCAAAGTCTGAAGGAAAATATTATTTATGCCTATCAGGAATCTACGCAAGCCACGGGTGGATCGGTGACACCGATAGATAATTACTTTGCAGAGGAAGGAAGTGCTTACAAAGACAAAATCATAGTGGAGTTTGAGGCACATACGGAACATGTAAAAATTGCAGCATTTGCCAAGTTGAATACGAATCAAACCGGAACGACGGCTTATTGTCGGTTCTCGATTTATTCTATTGCAACGGGGGGGGGCTTAGGAGATGAGTTATCGTTTGGTGAGGTTTCACAGACTTATAATGCCAGCGGGCCAGTGTTAAAGAACGTGTCTATTGATCCCACTGCGGTAGAAGGATGGGCTGAAGGTGCGCATTTTTATTTGGTGTTGGCAATAAAACATAGTAATGCTACAGCAGGACAGGAAACCAGGATGTATACTCCACAGATGGTTGCTTTAGGCGCGGTTTAACCGCCAGCCGGATGGAAAAATAATGGAGGTAAAAATGGAACAGATTTTCAAAACGGAATTTATCGCAGAGTTTAAGAAATTCCCACGATTGCTAAAATATCTTGATGACGGCAAGTTTGCAATTTCGCAGTTTATTACTGAGGAACGTGCAAAACTGCTTCGGAAATACGATCACGCGTTGGCCGCAATGAAGGTAAGCGACCGGCATTTGCGCGATATCAGTGACCAAATTGATGTGTTGTATCTGATAAAAAACAAACTGCTTTCGCAGCCGCGATCCAATTTTGGGCCGCGACAAGTGAGCATTTGGAATAGACAAGCATCGCCACCCTTGCGCGATGGCGTTGATGGTGATTTTGTCTACGGAACCGTATATGCGGAATTTCTACAAACGCTCGGCACGCTACGTTTAATTGGCCGGTTTCACAATCTGCACGACAGCAAATTATTCTCTACCAAGGTTTTTGAAATTGGCAAACCGGTAAGGAAAAATAAGCAACTATTGATCGAATTTTTTGACGGTAAAGAAAAATTAAAAACGTTGCAGGATGAATTGACCAGTGCTAATAATGCACACCGGGCAAATTGCACCACGGTGGCACATTATCATGAGATGCTGTCAAAATGATGCTCATCCAGCGGGGGGGTTAACCGCGTTGTTCCATAACGCCACCCTCCCGGATTCAATGAGAATAATTCTTCTCTTCCTCCAGGGAACGCGGGGGGCCTGGTTTCCATCGGTTATCTCTGCCAGGCCCCTCACAATTTTTCAATGAAAAATGACTAAGGTGGTTCGTCAATTCATTGGTATTCCGAGAAGTCTTATCAGGCGGCATTTGAAAAATCTCACAGGTGCTGAATTGAAAGTTCTGCTTTTATCCTACGATCAGGCGACAACTAATTTTTCCTGGGCTGTTTCATTTGCTGAACAAGTAATTTTAAAACTTGGCCTCACCTCAGAGGAGATTCAAACCGCCTGTCAATCCCTCGAAAAAAAACGTCTTATCTCTCATTTCTGGACCGACCAACAGGGAAATACAATTTTGTACAATTTCGCTTTAATTCGACCACCTCGACGACCACGATTAACAGACAAGACAAGGCCCCGGTTTGCCGGTCCCGGACAGTTGCGAAACATCACGAAGCGGCCACAATGAACACTACACTCAAACAAATTGAAGAACACCTCAAGGCCAAATTAAACGATCCGGGGAATGTTTTTCAATCGCTCCAACTTTTAGCTTATTTTAAATTGCTACTCACGGCCAATCTAGACCAAGCGCGGCTTTACGACAAATCGCTTTTATGGAAAGATGTTTTTTTCCGGGAATTGTTACTAAAACCAAAATTGCGGCCATTCCACAGGAATCACCATACATACCCACTATCTGAAGTAAAAATATCTTTCGACCTTGGTGTTACATTGCTTCGGCTTTACTGGCTATCAATTGGCTTAAAACGCCCTC
>CAZPHZ010000451.1:0-2149 GCA_964586035.1 uncultured Saprospiraceae bacterium | reverse complement strand
TCCAGCCTCGGAACTTCCTGAACGTTCCGAGTGGTGCGACCCACTTCCGGCTGGTGTTCCGGCCCCCTAAACAACCAGACAAGATTACAGATAAAAAACTGTAATTTTCGTCATGGAAAAAAGAAGATGGAGCAAGGAAGATAAGCTTGCCATACTCAAGGAAGCGGAACAAAATGGAGTAGAACTGACCATCCGCAAGCATGGGATATATCCCTCCACCTATTACAGCTGGCGTAAAAAGTACCAACTAGAAGGAGAAGCTGGTTTCACAGACACGATTCGCCGGAAAAAGGACCGCCAGTACATCCGCCAGTTGGAAGACGAGTTATCGCTGCTCAAGCAATTATTGGCAGAGCGGGATGTAGAGATAGCGTTGCGAGACGAGTTGCTAAAAAAGAAGTATCCCTGGGCGAGAAAAAAGAGATAGTGCGCCGTTACATGGCCCAGGGATTAAAACGGGACAAGGTGCTGGATACCTGTGGAGTGAGCAAGAGCCAGTTCTATTACCGGTGCAAGGCAGGCAAGCCAGGGCGCAAGCCCAGCCAGCATACTTTGCAGGCTGTGAACGGCGAAGTGGTCAGGCGGGACAATAGGTATGTCAAGGATTATATGAAGTCCCAGTTTGACAACCCATTGACGGACTATGGCTATCACCGTATGACAGGAGCATTGCAACTGGCCGGCTTCTACATCAACCACAAGAAAGTGTACCGCTTAATGAAAGAGGGCCGGCTGTTGAATTTGCAGCAGCCGAAAACACCCAAGCAGTATGTAAAGTACCGGGTTTTGTGTCCCGAAGGGCCGCTGAGATTGATGGAAGTGGACATCAAGCAAGTCTGGCTGGAAGGTCAGCGCCGTTATGCTTATGTGCTGACGATACTGGACGTTTTTACCCGCTCGGTGCTGTATTGGGGCGTAGGTTACAGTATAAAACAAGAACAAGTGCAACGGGCCTGGCAGCAGGTCATGGCAGAGCATTTAGAACCGGCCGGGGCGCTGGCGTGGAACCTGCACATCGAAATCCGCAACGACAACGGGCCGCAGTTCAGTGCGAAAAAATTACGGCAGTTCCTGCGGAACAATTACTTTGTGCAGACATTTACACACCCCTACACCCCGCAGGAAAACGGCCATATCGAATCGTTCCATTCCATTTTGGCCAAAGCACTGCGGGGGGAATACTTTGAGGATTTAGCGGGGATAACGGAATGGTTGGAGTGTTTTTATCGGAATTATAACTTCGAACGCATTCATGGGAGCACACTCAATTTGCCACCCATGACATTTTGGAAGCAGTGGGAATTGGGCAGTGTAGAGCGGCAGATACTCAGTGAAAAAGAGCGGAAAGTGCGCTTTGTTTTAAAAGTTCCCAGGCAGCAGATTGTAAAAACTCAACCTACGGGTAATGAGAGCCAGAGGGAAGTTTCGTCTCTGAATTTGAGGGGGCTCGATGCCCCCGAAAATTCAAACCATGTGCAATCAGACGGGCCCGTGCTGAATGCTCAACCTACGGTACAAAGGTCGCCGCCGGTCGTTTCGTCTCGATGACAAAGTTAAGTCAGCAACATCTTGTATTCAATAACCGTCTGTAAAATTGTCTGATTAATAGGGGGCCAGACCATATCTTTGAATTTATTGTCCTTTTTTCAGAGAGTTTATCAACAGGCACCTTTGTTCGCTGTCGTTTTCTTTTTATCTATTTTCAATTAATCTATTGAATTCATCGTAACTACTTGAATATGTTGATTTAGCCTCACGAATTAACCGACGAGATTCAATCATTTCTTGAATAATTCTTCTTTGTTCATCTCTTGATTCTGGAAAAGTAATTTCCAAATTCTCGAAATCATTTACTTGGGTTCTTCTTCTATTACTATGACCAGTTGTAATTGCTCTAAATGCTCTCTGATAATATTTACTTCTAAGTAAAAAGGAGAGAAATTCAGGGTCTAACCTTTCATCTGTTATTCTATAAATTGGAAACTCTTTTGTTACCAAAGAATTTGCAAATTCTTCTCTAACTATTGAAACGCAACCTTTCCATAAATCTATTGATGAAAAGACCAAATCATTCTCTCCAACTCGAAACCATTTTGAAGGAGAATCTTCAAAGTACATACCTAACCATTCAGGAGGGTTATTCCCTTTC
>CAZPHZ010000450.1:0-2149 GCA_964586035.1 uncultured Saprospiraceae bacterium | reverse complement strand
CCCTCTCAACTCTCTCAACCCTCTCAACTCTCTCAACCCTCTCAACTCTCTCAACACAAAAAATGACCATTCTCTCCCATCTTCTCATCGGCTTCGGACTGAGTTTCATCGGTTCGCTGCCATTCGGCATCATCAATATGACAGTGGCACATACGGCCATCCGAAAGGGAGTTTCACGGGCGTTGTGGATGGCGTTTGGGGCAGTGCTGGTGGAGTTTGTGCAGGTTTTTATCGCCCTGAAATTTACATACCTGTTTACGGGCAATGAATCTGTGGAGCGCATAATGCAGACGGTGGCAGCGGTGGTTTTTCTCGTCGCCGGCGTTTACTTTTTCTTTTTTGCAAAAGCAAAACCACCAGCCGGTAACACGGAAACTGCGAGCCGCCGCCGACATGAATTCGGAAAGGGAGTGTTCGTCAGCACTCTCAATGTAATGGCCATCCCTTACTGGATTTTCTATGCTGCCGTGCTCACCTCCAACGACCTGCTCGATTTGAGAAATGTGTACGTGCTGGTGTTTGCCACCGGAACCGCCCTCGGCACCTTTGCGCTGCTCGTGGCGTATTCCCTGCTTGGTGCCCGCATCCTGCGCAAGTCGGAGCAAATCACCCGGTGGGTGAATAAATTTATAGGGGTGGTGCTGTTGGGTTTTGCGGTGTACGAGGCGTGGCAGGTTGTGTTTTAAGCGGTTGAAGATGTTGAAGAGTTTAGGAGGTTGAGAAATCTACCTACTCAACTTGTACCATTTGACTCCGCCAATTCCATATCAATCCTCCCAATTACACCCAATCCCAAAATCCTGATCCCATACCCCATAAAAAAACCTCAAAATGGAAAAGGCGATTTGACCTACCGC
This sequence comes from uncultured Saprospiraceae bacterium, assembly GCA_964586035.1. Lineage (GTDB taxonomy): Bacteria > Bacteroidota > Bacteroidia > Chitinophagales > Saprospiraceae > UBA6168. Next base: position 1,292 of record CAZPHZ010000450.1, on the reverse strand, counting down.
ATTACCGGCTCCGCCGACCCGCGCCACAGCCAGACCTTTCTCACCGAAGACATCAGCGTACCGAAGGCCTGGATGGGAGAATGGCAGCCGGGTGAGTCCCACTCCGGGAAGAAAACTGTGGTCCGAAAAACCTGCAAATAATAGCGCAAGGAGTACATTTGCGGCAAAAGCAAGACGTGAAATCGCTATACAGGTACAGCCTCCACATTGCCTTTCTGTTGCTTGCCCTTGTATTGGTACTGCTCCTGACGGGGCACCAGCGCAAGATGGGGCCACCGCTCATCATCTTTTTGCTTTCGGCCTCAATTGCCGTGCGGAGGCACCATTTCCTGAAAGGCTTTTCATTTACCATCCTGATATTCGCCTCGGTGGCGGCGGCCTTGTTTTACCCCGAAAATTTCAGCACATTGGGCGGTTTCGATTTGAAAAAACTCATCATTCCGCTGCTGCAACTCATCATGTTCGGGATGGGCACGGCGCTCAGCGTGAGCGACTTCAGGGGCGTAGTGAAAATGCCGAAAGGCGTGGGCGTGGGGTTGTTGTGCCAGTTCACTATCATGCCCCTGGTGGGCTTCGGCATCGCAAAAGCGTTCGGGTTTCCTCCGGAAATTGCCGCCGGCATCATCCTCGTCGGGGCGGCGCCGAGTGGCTTAGCCTCCAACGTCATGTCGTATCTGGCGAAAGCCAACCTCGCATTGTCCATCACTTTGACGGCCGTGGCTACCCTGCTCGCCCCCGTCATGACGCCGATCTGGATGAAAATGCTGGCGGGGCAGTTCATCCCCATCGACTTTTGGGCGATGATGTGGAGCATCGTCAAAATCGTTATCCTCCCCGTAGCAGGTGGCTTGCTGTTCAATCATTTTTTTCACGGAAAAGCCGCCTGGCTCGACCGGGCGATGCCGATGGTTTCGATGGCGGGTATCGCCATCATCATCACCATCATCGTTGCCGCGGGACACGAAGGCCTGCTCACGATAGGCGGGGCGTTGGTGGTGGCAGCCATATTGCATAATGCTACGGGCTACTTCCTCGGCTACTGGTTTTGCCGCTTGCTGAAAATGCCGGAAAGGGATTGCCGCACCATCGCCCTCGAGGTGGGCATGCAAAACAGCGGCCTGGCTTCCGGCATCGCCCTGGAAATGGGCAAGGTGGCCACCGTGGGCCTGCCGTCGGTCATTTTCGGCCCGTGGATGAACATCACCGGCTCGTCGCTGGCAACATGGTGGAGGGAGCGAACAACGAACAACGAACAACGACCGAAGGAAGTCCCGTACCGAAGGTCGGGATGA
>CAZPHZ010000449.1:0-2160 GCA_964586035.1 uncultured Saprospiraceae bacterium | reverse complement strand
ACGATGCTGAGAAGCGGGATTGGGAAAGGCAGCGGACCAAAAAGCAAAAAAGCGAAGCCGGGAAAATGAAAAACGAGTGGGACAGCCAAATTAGAAGCTATGTCCTCGACGACCGTCGCGTAAAAGACCACCGCACGGGCTACCAAACTTCGCAAACCGACGCGGTACTCGCTGGTGACCTCGACGGCTTCCTCAAGGCATTTTTGATGAGTAAAGAGGAAGAGGATAAAAATTGAAGACCGGAGGAATGAAGTCCCGTTTTCGATGAGGATTCCCTGCAGTCAACCTGTTATAAAAGCTATGCCCGAATGATGAAAGGCATCCCCCTGATTATTGTCTTGCTTCAGGCCGGCGTTTCACTGGCCCAATCCGGCCCGGCAGATTCGGCTTATGTCGCACTCGTCGAGAGGGCTTTCTCGGCTTTGAATAACAATGAATGCGAGCCATGTATTCGGCACTATAAAGCCGCATTCGTCTTGTCGAAACACAGTGTGTTGAGCCATCTTCGGGCAGCTATATGTGCCGAAAAATGCGGCAAGGGGGCAGATCGCGACCTTTTCATAAGTACCGCTGCCGATATTGATTGGAGCCTTTGCCTGAACCTGCTCGAAGATAACAGATTTCCTGAAATCACAGCCATCAAAAATACACCGCTCGCATCCAAAATGGCGGCGGTTGCACGGCAAAGGGCAGAATCTCTGGGTGTCGATTTTGAACTGATGGCAGAGCTTGAGGACATTGAGTACGAAGACCAAAAATACCGGCTGATGATTGATTCGGTATTGTATGAACACGGAGAGGAATCACCAGAGTACCGGCAGTTTGTCCGGCAATGGATGTCCAACGATTCCAATTGCCTTGCGCGCATAGAAAACATCATCGCCACACACGGCTATCCCGGTAAGTCTCTGGTGGGAAAACAGGCAGCGGGAGTAGCATGGCTGGTCATTCAACATGCCCCACTTGAAAAACAGGAAAAATACCTCCCTCTTATCACGGCTGCCGCAGAAAAGGGCGAGTGCCGCAAAGCCGATTGGGCTTACCTCGTGGACCGCATCAGCATGCGCCGCGGCAAACCACAGATTTACGGCTCGCAGGTAGTCACGGACCCCGCCACGGGTGCTTGGGTATTTTACAAAATGGAAGATGAGGCCAATGTCGATAAACTCCGTGCCGAAGTGGGCCTCGGCCCTCTGAAAGAATATGCACGCACAATGGGTGTGGAATGGCCCCCTGCCGGAAAAAACTAACTTATCCGCTTCATAAGAGGCACTTCTTTCGACACCATTTGAAGGGTGTTTTTACTCCGTTCTTCCACCAATACGAGTTTGCCGCGCCGCAGCATTTTTATGACATGCGGCGAATAATGACGCACAGTTATCAATTCTAGGCCTTCACTATCGATTATTACTTTGAAATTCTTTTTGATGCTCTCGGCAAAGCGTTGCACTTTATCGTCGATGTTATTGACGCAAATGGCAAAACTGATGGCACTGTTTTGCATCAAATTCACCTGCAACCTGAATTCCGCTATTTTTGAAAAAAGATAACTCATGTGGTGCTCAGCAACAAACGAAAAATCGCGGGTGGCGATATTGAGCAACGCCTGACCCTTTTCCACAGCAACCATTGGCGGGTAGGTATCGTCCACATCGGGGCCGATGTACGTACCCTCTCCTGCAGGGTCAGCGAAGGATTTTACATAAAGAGGAATGCTTTTATTCTGCAAGGGTTTGATGGTCTTCGGGTGGATAACTTTTGCTCCGTAATAGGTCATTTCGATGGCCTCGCGGTAGCTCAACCTGTCGAGTTTTGTAACATTATCGAAAAGGCGGGGGTCGCCGGTGAGCACACCGGGCACGTCTTTCCAAATGGTCATGCTCTTTGCATTGAGGCAAAACGAAAGGATTGCCGCCGTATAGTCGGAGCCTTCACGGCCCAGGGTCGTGTTAAAGTTTTCGGAGGTGGCACCGATGAAACCCTGTGTCAGCACGAATCCTTTTTTGTTCACTTCGGGACGCACAATGCGTTCTACATTCGCTTGGGTTTCTTCCCATTGCACCCACCCTTCGCGGTAGATATCATCCGTCAGGATGATATCGCGGGCATCTACCCAATGCGCGGGCATGCCTTTGCCTTTTCCCATCCCTTTTCTTGTCA
>CAZPHZ010000448.1:0-2168 GCA_964586035.1 uncultured Saprospiraceae bacterium | reverse complement strand
GTGCAAAATATTCTTGATGGCATCGGTTCAAAATACCAAATTACTTTTGCTTAGGGAAACCCAAAAAAATAATGCCCCCAAAGATCAAGCGGGAAGGGGACGGATAAGAACAAACCACTTTCCCAAACCGGGCAATCGTTCAAAACGTTTTTCTAACTCATCCATTGCTTTTTTGGTTAATTTAACGCCAGTGTGATAAGTTTTCTTAACAAGTTTGACCACAGGATGAACGCCGTTATAGGTCATATTTTGGGCAAAATGGAAAACAGTTTCTACAGAATCAAGCAAACTGCCATTCCAATAATTTTCTAAAACACCCCAAGCCCGTTCAATAGGGTTGTATTTGCTATGATAAGGAGGATAATAAGCTAACTGAATATTGAGTTGGAACTCGTCTGCCAGTTGGGTTATTCTGTTCATAAATTGTGTCCGTCGGCTGTGGCATTCTGGTCCATTATCTTGATTGATAACCAGGGTTTGAAGCAAGGGAAATCGATTGGCAATCATTGTCCAAACGGTGTGGATACAATCAGCAATCGTATCGCTGGTCACAGGACCGGTGACCAGAAAGATGTAGAGTTCGTTGTACTGAGGCAGGAAAACACCGACCGGGGTGACCTTTTCATCGGGTCGAAAATCGTGGTCCAACGCCTTTACTTCCAGGCGATTGAAGCCACCTCTGGACAAAAGAGCCAACAAAATCACTCCTTTGGCATCAACGGACATCCGCAAGGCCGTTTCATCCGCATCAGTTTCAACATTGACCTGTTTCAACTGCTCAAATATGGCATCGGTTTCAGGTATTTTCTTCAACGGCTGACTTTTCTTTACTTTTTTCGGATGATACCCCAGTTCATTGAGTTTGGTGCGAATGGTGTCTTCACACGGTAACTCCTCATCACTGTAGCCCTTTTGTTTTATCAATTGTGTCCTGACCCCTGCCGCACTCAACCGAATATACAAACGGGTCGTCTTGAAGGTCGGATCGGTTTGACTTTCTGCTTCAGCAATGGCTTTGATGTCAGTCAGCAAGTTGGGCAAGTGGTGTTCAACTGGTTTACGTCCTCTGGCTGAATAGTTGTCATAGCATCGAAAACCACTCTCTAGTTCACTAGTCCCCTTACGTATCGTACGCCGATCCCATCCCAATTCTATCTCTGCCCGTCGTTGACCTCCTTTACCCAAAGCCTTAACAATCCGTGCCATAAAGACCCGCCGGGTACTTCCCTTTAGCGTTTTTGCAGTTTCTGTGAATATCCTTTTCAGTATTCCCGTTAGCTCCATCTGTCACCTCTATCATGATTGATGGCTAATTTTAACACATTTTTGGGAGCATTTAAACTTCGGGTTTACCTTAGGTACTTAGAATATGAAACCCTAAAAACAGTGAGAGAACGACAAACAACCCAATCCTTCAAAGACAAGTACAAAAAGCGAGCCGGTATTGAAGGTACAATTTCACAGGGGGTGCGGGCATTTGGATTACGTCGGTCTCGTTATATTGGTTTGGAAAAAACACGTTTACAGCATCTGGTGACTGCCGCAGCCATGAATTTGACTCGTGTGGTGGATTGGTGGAAAAATGGTGAAGCCGGGTTACCGCCGTATGGCTCACCATTTGCCAAGCTCGCACTCATTGCTTGACGTAACAATGCCCAACAAAGTCTTCTAATTGTCGGTGAACAGAGGGCTTGTCGGATAGCGCGAAAATCTAATCTACCAGCTTGAAGGTTTGCGGAATAGGCCGTTGCTATCCCGAAGCGAGGGAGGGAACTGCGCAGCCTTCAATACGCCGGGTCGTATCTTTTTGAAAAACGAGGCATGTTGAACCAGTACCCGACTGGGGCGCTTTTGCGGGTTCAAAACGCCAACCGGTAATTTCAGATTATACCGCACGATTTTCAACGGCTCCAGCAGATCGGAGTCGTTGGTTATCAGCACCGCCGTTTCATACTGACCCAGGTGCCCGTCGTGGAGCAGATGCGTTGCAATATTCACATCCGAACCCTTTTCCTCGGTTTTGATGACCCTGACCGGTTTGTGCGGTGGGCGAGCCGACGGCATGTCAATCTCGTGTGCCAGGAAATGGCCCAGAATGATTTCCAGATTGGGTAAGGTCTTCAGCGCGCGCAAATATGTCTGTTGGCGATTGGGCTGGTCAGGATCGT
>CAZPHZ010000447.1:0-2193 GCA_964586035.1 uncultured Saprospiraceae bacterium | reverse complement strand
CATCGGCGGTGTCTTTGAGCCTATCGCTCTCGCCGATGACGACGTTCCCAGGTTAGAATTTTTTATGAACGATGAAAACTTTGTTTTCGGCGGTATCACCGATAAAGACCCCGTGCTTTTGGTGAGTTTGGAAGACGATAACGGCATCAACGTTGTGGGCAATAGTATTGGTCACGACCTCGCCGGCATCATGGACAAAAACTCTCAAAATACATACAAACTGAACGACTTTTACGAAGCTGCTCTTGACGACTACACCAAAGGCGAGGTGCGTTACCCGCTGTACAATTTGGCCGAAGGCCGGCACGAAATAAAAGTGACCGCATGGGATGTCGCCAACAATCCGGCAGAGGGTTTCACCGAATTCATCGTGGTGACCTCCGAAGAGATGGCCCTCAGGCATGTGCTGAACTATCCAAATCCCTTCACTACTTCCACCTGTTTCATGTTTGAACACAACCAATCCATCGGTGTTGAAATGGATGTGCTCGTCCAGATATACTCTGTTTCCGGGCGGCTGATAAAAACGTTGGAAGAAAGAATAATTTCAGAGGGCAGCCGTTTAGGCAACGATAACTGCATTCGCTGGGACGGCCGCGACGATTACGGTGACCCGCTCGGCAAAGGGGTTTATCTTTACAAAGTAAAAGTTCGCAGCGCCAATACGGGCAATTTGGTCCTCAAAGGCGAAAGCGAATTTGAAAAGATGGTGATTTTGAAATGATTGGAATGAAGGAATCGGAAATAGGAATTTAGTATTGGTTTCTGTGGTCTATCCCCAATACCTGGTTACTAAATATCCAATTGCCAATGCCTGTTTCCCAATCCTCAACTTATATTTGCACACTTTTTTAAAATAGAATTTATCTCATGAAAGGTTTACTCTTGAAATCCTTTTGTTTATTGGCAGTGGCTGGGTTCTTATCTACTACCAGTGCTGACGCCCAATGTTTTAAAAGTACTGATGGTACATGGCGCAATCCCGATGGTTCTGATTGTACCAATACCATCCTCACGGCCGTACCTTTTTTAAGAATCGTGGCCGATGCCCGTTCCGGCGCCATGGGTGATGCCGGTATCGCCATTTCCCCCGACGCCAACGCCATGCACTTCAACCAGTCTAAATTGGTTTTTGCCGACAAACCACTCGGCATTTCCGCCACTTATACACCGTGGTTGCGTGCTCTCGGACTCACCGATGTTTACCTCGCATACCTGACCGGGTACTACAAGCTCGACGATCTCCAGGCAATTGGGGTGGGACTCCGCTATTTTTCATTGGGTGATATAAACTTTACCGATGAAAACGGAACGCCTATCGGCACCGGCCGGCCCAACGAATTCGACATCAACGTCGCTTACTCCCGTAAATTGACCGATAAATTTTCGGCAGCCGTAGGTGCCAAATTCATTTACTCTAATTTGGCCGCAGGCCAACAAGTGGATGGCCAGATCATCGAAGCCGGAACGGCCGGTGCTGCCGACATTTCGTTTTCTTATAAAACAGATTTGGAAGCCAACGGCAGACCGAGCGACCTCATGGTCGGAATCGCAATAACGAATATCGGGTCCAAAATAACCTATACCAACGCCGCTAATAAGCAGAAAGACTTTTTGCCCACCAACCTCGGTATCGGTGGCGCGTGGACTCTCAATTTCGACAGTTATAACAGCCTGACCGTCGCTGCCGACATCAATAAACTGCTGGTGCCTACCCGCTGCTTCGATGACCCCGACACCCCTGAAAACGAGTGCGACCAGGATGGAAATGGTACCGCCGACTGGAGAGAACAGTCGCCTGTTGCTGGTATATTCAGCTCATTCAGCGATGCTCCCAACGGTTTCGACGAGGAGCTGAGGGAACTCATGTATTCCGTTGGAGTAGAATATTGGTACGACAAGCAGTTCGCCGTGCGGGCGGGCTATTTTACCGAAAGCCGCTCCAAAGGTGACCGCCACTTTTTCACCGTGGGGCTTGGACTGAAATACAATGTCTTTGGGCTGAATTTTTCTTACTTAGTTCCCACGACAAATCAGCGCAACCCGCTCGACAACACACTGCGCTTTTCGCTGCTCTTTGACTTTGGCGCCTTTGGCGCAAATGCAGATGATAATGGCTGATAGACGGGCTTGCTTCAGGTCAAAAAAATACCGCAGGTTAATTCCTGCGGGAATTTTTTATTTGCTGTGGGG
>CAZPHZ010000446.1:0-2194 GCA_964586035.1 uncultured Saprospiraceae bacterium | reverse complement strand
CGGTCTGCCGGCATGAGGGACGCACCACCGGGTGGCAGCATATCTGACATTTCTTCGAATTGGAAGAACGAATCGGCGAAGTCGAGTGAATCGTGGAGCTTTTCCGGTGAACTGGCCTCAGGGGCTTTTTTCCGTTCCACCGTGAGGATATCAGAGAGTTGACCGGTGATTTGGTGGATTTTTTCCCGAAGCGCTTTGCGTCTTGTGCGGAGATGCTCTCCTTTAAGTGCTGCCAAAAGGTAAAATGGTGCATTGGGAGAAAAAGGGAGCATCAGGCCGTCCCGGGGAATTTGTTTTTTCAGGTTAATCACGTCAGCAGAAAAATCTTCTGCATCATTGCCGGTGAGGTGAAGCTTTGTTTCTAATTCTGCCAGTGCTTCGGTCAAAACTGATAGCCCTTGGTAGGCTTCTTCGGCAAATTTCACTTGGTCTCTGATGATCACTTCAAGACGCAGCAAGTTGTCTTTCAGTATTTTAGCCTCGTTATCGGCAGTGGCGAATTTGGAGATACATTGCGTGAGAAAGTCGTGGAGTGCCATCGTTTGTCCGCTTCCGCCTGCTTCCATCCACAGTGGGTAGTTGCGCTCCAGGTACTGGTTGTCCCGGAAAGGAGCCAACAGTGCAGGGTAAACTTCCCCATCTCCTTCGGTAGGAATCCCCCCTCCATTTCCGCTCCGGAAAAATGCCCGCAATGTTCGTTCGTATTTTCTGCCATCACCGGCGTCTGCAGCCTCAGAGGTCGCGAGGGAGGGAAGTCCAGAAGTTTTTTCAAATCTCAACTCCGGAGGCCGTTCTGTGGTGAGGCCACCGCCCTCACTCTTGCCGAGTGTCCTGGCTCCTTCTTCGGTGAAGAAGCCGGAATTGAGGGGTGCATCAGGTTGACTATTTTTCATAAATATATGTGGCCGGAAGATTCCGGGCTGTTATTTCTGCAAATCCCTCTGAGCTGTTTGTTCAGAGAACAGGAATGACTGGGTTTGTCAAAAAATTTAGCCGGATGTTTCCGGTAATAAGTGTTAAATGGCATATTGATCAAGTCGCTTTTCAATGGCCGCCATTTTATCTTCAACGGAATATCCTGTGTTGTGTGCTCCGTAGAGGTCGTAACGCAGGGCCTTTTTATTTTGGTAAAACAGGCCCAGGTATGTCGTTTCCACATCTTCCGCGATAGTCCGTGCGGCGTTGATGTCCGAAGGGTCAAGCGGCTGATGGGCAAACATTTTGGAGGTGGTTTCATCTACGGGAATTCCGTTTTCGTGCATGAGCAACTGCACATGGTCGCGTTCACTGACTTTTTTCTTTGCAAAGTCGCCCATAAATTTTGAACAACGCATACTGATTTTTACAAAAGAAAAACCCTTGTGCTCGTAGGCAGCCTTGATGGTGTTGTACAGATGGCCAGGCACCCAGTCGGCCGTTTGCGCCACAAAGCTGACGTTCGACACACCGAGTGTGGTTTGAAGTGGATTCACCGGCGGCAACACCGATCCTTGCGGGTGCGTGTTGGTCATGGTACCCATTGGAGAGGTCGGTGAGGTCTGCTTTTTCGTCATGCCGTATATCTGGTTGTCGAATAGCATAACGGTAAGGTCCATATTGTACCGGATGGCATGAATCCAGTGACCAGCTCCGATGGAACAGCAGTCACCGTCGCCGGTCACCACGAACACATCCAGGTCGGGGCGGCGGAATTTGACGCCTTCGGCAACAGGGAAAGCCCGGCCGTGCAGTCCGTGAAAACCGTAAGTTTTCATATAGTGCGGGAACCGGCTGGAACAACCGATGCCAGAGACAAAAACCGTCTTTTCAGGAGGCAGTTGTTTTTCCTGGCATAAACGCTGAACGGCGGAAAGCACTGAGTGGTCACCACAACCGGGGCACCAGCGTGCAATGCCTTTTTCATATTCGCCCTGAGCGTGATAATCTTCGGCGATGTCAACAGAGCAATAATCGTTGTTAAGTCCAAACATGGTGGTCAATTTTTACCTCCCTTATTTCCATACCCGAAGGGACCCTGTTCACGTCAAAAATTGCTTCTCGAATAGCGTTCATGTCGTGGACAATTCCTCCTCAGGGATGACAAAAAAGGAGGCTCTTGTCATCCCTCAAAGGGGTGAAGATTACAGGTTAATTTCTTTTTGCACTCTATCTAATATATTCCTTGGCTTCAATGGCTGCCCGAAAACGTTCGAGA
>CAZPHZ010000445.1:0-2195 GCA_964586035.1 uncultured Saprospiraceae bacterium | reverse complement strand
CGGGGGGTGACAAACCGTTCTACACCAAAGCCCACGTTTGCGGTGAAATATAAGTTGTCGCCGAGGTTACCGCCATCGAGCAGTCCTTTGGGGAAATCTTTTTCCTGCCGGATGGACTTGCTCTCGTCGCCTGGAGCGGAGGGTACGCCGAGGTTGAAGGTCGGAGTGCGGCGGTAATTGATTTCATAAACCGAGGAGGTGATAAAATGAGCAGAGGCTCCGCCCATTCCGTAGATGCGCCAATTGCCCCGGTTCTTAAAGTAATATTCCAGATTTAAAGGTACCTGTAAAATGTCTTGCTGAATTCCGTGGAAGTTTTCTTCGATGTAGTATTTGACGGTTTCAAAAAGGAAGGCCGGGGTATTGGGCACGTAGCGCTTAAAGGAGTAAACCCCACCCGTTTGCACTTCCCATCTGCCCTTTTTGAAATTGACGAGGATCCCACCACCATATCCGCTGGCGGCCGTTGTGTCGGAGTCGGTGTAGATGAGCGTATCTAAAATGCTAAACCGGTCGGAGGGGGTAAAGACGTAGTTATAATCAACGGTTGAGAAAATGCTGAACCTCAAATTACTCCTTTCAAAAATGGGGTTTGCCCTATTTAGAATTAGCGCATCTACCGTCTGTGGTTCCACAGTAATCGGATCTTTTGCGGCTAAAAACCCTGAAGTGAGGGAAAGTTCATTCCGCAGGAAGTCCGGTTTTCTGTTTTTCCCGGAGGTGTTAATTATTAAGGGTTCCTGTTCGTTTAAGGATGTCACATTCGGGATTCGGGAGCCCAGGGTTTTGAGCTGGGAAAAATCAGTGGCAGCCATTTTGTCAAAAGTGCCTTTCTCAGGCTCTGAGGCCGCCCCAATATTTGATGAAAGCGCAGCTAGTCCGGCCTCGGTTGCGGCAGTATTACCAGCAGGGGTTTCTCCGTCCACATTCGCTGCGACAGGTGTACCCGGGGCAAGCCTGTATTCCGGAACTGCGGTTTCGGGTAAATGACCGGGGGACTGTGGAACGATTTGAAATTGTTCGAGTTGCTTGTCAGCGGGCACGGAATTAAAGAGTCCATCTGTAAATGGTAAAAAGCGAACGATGGCCAAAAGCAGTAGCACCATCAGGCCTAATTCTGCGGCTTTGTATCTGTAAAGTTTTTGCCGGAGGGCATATTCTTTTTCCAACCGTTGGGCGAGCAGGCTCCAGTGATGGGCTTGGAAAGGCACGGAAATACGTTGAAGGTTGTCGTAAGCGAGGTTGTCGATTTGCGCCTCAGCCTCAATAATGTCAGCGGCATCCTCGGCCTCAATCCGTTGTTGCATCAGGTCCCAGCTCGCGGGTTGTGCCGGAACTTCGAGCCCGGATAAAGTCCCGGCTACCAGTTTGTCCAACGGATCAATTCCCGGCATTACATCGTCCATGCGTTGTTCCAGCAAATCCCAGGTACCTGGATCGTAATTCGCTTCCAGATTCTCCAAGACATCCTTGATGTGCTCGCCGAGTTGCTTATTTGGCTTCATACGTTGCATTTCTTGCCACAAGCGTGGCTTGTAATTTCAACCTTGCTTTTACAAGATTGGAGCGGGAGGTACTTTCGGTAATATTCAGTAGGTCGCTTATTTCTTTGTGGGAATAACCCTCAATAATGTACAAGTTAAAAACTGCCCGGTACGCTGGCGAAAGCTCTTGAACCGCTTGCAATATTTCTTTTTCGGTTATTTGGCTAAGAGCATCGGCATCGGAGGCACTTATGTCAAAAGCATTGTCGATGTCTTCGGTCCTGCGGCGCACCATCTTCCGATAGTAGTCGATGGCCGTATTTACCATGATACGACGGATCCAGGAAGTGAGAGAAGTGCCGGGTTCATAGCGGTGAAGATTTTTATACACCTTGATGAATCCCTCGTGCAGAATGTCCAGTGCCTCATCCTGGTTACCGGCATAACGAAGACACACGCCCATCATCTTCGGGTATTGCTGTTCATAAAGCGCCCTCTGCGCCCAACGTTCCCGTTGGATGCAGGCCGAGATGAGGTCTCTTTCTTCGTAGTTAAACGGTAATGCGACGTCCATGTAATTGCTGATTCTAAGGTAAGGGCCGCCAAATTCCCCGCATTCGTTTTAAATTCAGAAAAAGAACGCCGGGAAATCGAATAATGCTGCCATAGTGTTTTTTTAGGTTCCGGCCCGGTAGGGCAGCGGAATTCTTT
>CAZPHZ010000444.1:0-2201 GCA_964586035.1 uncultured Saprospiraceae bacterium | reverse complement strand
ACGGCGCCAACATGATTCTGGCCTGGGACGACACCATGGTCAGCGTGCCGTTTGTTTTTAATTGATGGTTAAGGAAAGTTCAAAAAATAACTTCAAATAGTAAACGTACTTCGGGAAGTTATTTTTTGAACGATACTAAAACAACCTGGCAGCATTGAAACTGCCGGGAGAAATACAATGCCTGCGGAAGCTGAAGTCTCCGCAGGCATTGTGTTTCTGACCCCATTGGGGAGACAAAAGTCACCGTACACGGTACTCTGAAAATGGTTAGATTTGTCTGATGCAAGATGGTGTATTTGCCTGATTGCAGGCCATTTGACCACACCCTGTTCAAAACTCTTATTCATTCAGTTTCGACCAGCCGGTCAGCGGCCGTTCTCACGATTTTTATTAAAAAAGGAAGTGGTTCTCTGTGTGCTGATAAACGCGGAGTAATGATTTGAAGTTGCCTTTCTGTGGTCCCGCATTCATCAGCAGACGGAATAATGCTGCCTTTTTCCCATTAAGTAACGTGTGCGAAATAAGATGCACTTGTGAATCGGTTTAGAGGGTTTAGTCTAAACCTACTCAACTTTCTAAACCTACTCAACTTTCAAAACCTTCTGAACAAGTTATTTCTCACGCATTACCAAAGTTCATGGTTATGAAAAAGCTTCATCTACTACTATGGATGGTTGGTGTGACGAGTCTATACCCTTTGGCCAATCTTCGAGGCCAGGACAACTCCTTCTGGCTCCGCAATCTTTCGGAAGGAATGGGCGAGGCAACCACAGATTTTCACGACAGATACCCGGAAGTGGCTGCGGCAGGCGATGCCGTTCACGCCATTTGGTTCACCGAGGGAGCAGCCAATTGGCAACTGTACTACCGCCGCTCCGCCAGCAACGGGGAAAGCTGGGACAGCAAGATAAAACTGCTGGAGGGCGCGATGGATGTCAACCTCACCTATTCCCGGCTTGCTTTCTCAGGCAACTATGTTCACGTTGCAGTAAACTGGAATAACGGCACGGAATGGCAACTCGCCTATTTCAGGTCAACGGATGGCGGCGCTACTTTCGAGCCACTAAAAGTACTATATACAGCATCGGTTGTTGAACTGAAGAATGTTCACATTTTTGCACAAAACGATAAGGTGCGCATAAGCTTCACGGATGAATGCTTTTATTGCGGCATCCAGAATACCTTGATTCTTTTGAAATCCGGTGACAATGGGGCTTCATTTGAAACAAAGCAGGTGTTAGACGATCAGTACGGTACTTTTTCCAATTTCGATGACTTAAGATTAGAAGGGAATAATGTGTACATTCTGTACATGGAGAGCATCGGCTATTGGGCCAATTACGATTTTGAACTACATCTACTGAGTTCCACTGACGGTGGAAACAATTTTACCGACCAGGTTATTTCGGAACCTGCTGCCAGCGGTGAGCACCATACGTTCCTGCTGCAAAACACCACCAATGGATATAATCCTAAAATCGCGGCCGATGGGAACAAGGTTTGGGTAATTTGGTCGGGCTGGGACGAAAATAATGTGTCAACAGTTTTTGTCAGGCATTCGTTGGATGGAGGAGCTACGTTACAGCCCCTCTCCAAAGTTTCTGGGGCCGTTACTAATCTGCATGCAGGATTGGAAACAATAGCTGCCAAAGGGAATCATGTTTATGCCGTCTTCAACACGGACACATACAAGCTCTACGTCAGCCAGTCTGATGATGGGTGGGCCACATTTAATGGCCCGGTGGAGTTCACCAGTCCCACCGCAGAGTACCTCGATACTGGCATTGAGCCACAGTTGCTGATCGACCCGGCCGACAGCGGGGCCTTTTTGCTCTCCACCGGCCCTATTGTTGGAAAACTAACAAAACAAGGTAGCATTAAGGAACATGCTTATTATGGCAGTTACAGTTTCAACACAAGCCGCCGTCCCAAGATGGCCATATCCACCAACGGCTTTCTCCACATCGTTATGGAGGGTGGGGAGGAATGGTTGACGACCGGGGTTTTTGACGATACGCAGATTTGGTACCGGAGAATAAATTTGAACCAAAACGATGCCGGGCAAGACGAAAATGCCCTCCACACTGAAGTTGTACCAAACCCCGGCGATGGTAGCGGTATAGCCCGGTTCGACAATATGATTACAGACTCTGGCGTGTCTGATGATTTTACCGATTCTATGAGCGTCGACTCTTTTTTGT
>CAZPHZ010000443.1:0-2232 GCA_964586035.1 uncultured Saprospiraceae bacterium | reverse complement strand
ATGGAGGACCTTTCACAGGTTGGAGGCACTCCGGAAGACGAAATTGAAGCATTGCTGGAAGAAGTGCTTGCCGAAGAGGAAGTGGCGGATTTTGATATCCCCGAAGACAAAAATGAAGACATTGAATTAGAAGATATTTTCTTTTCTTTTGAGGAGGAGGAAGAAGTAAAATCTAAACTTTCAACTAAAGTTATGGATAAGCCAAAACCCAACAAGAAAAAATACACTACCCCGGAAGAAGCGCTTTCGGTGGCCATAGGATTGTACGAAGCTGGCAAAAAAGACCAAGCCCTTGGCTTCTTGAAAGGTGCCGTAGAGGGCTGCCCCGACGACCCGGCTTTGCGCTATTACCTTGCGTATGCTCTGGCGCGGTATTCCCAAAATTTTGAAGAGGCAAACAAACAACTCAACTTGCTGCTTACGCAATCGCCTGACTATGCCGATGCATGGTTCCTGCGGGCTGAGTTAGCTGAAATCCAAAAAGATTTCCCAGCTGCAAAATCCTATTTTGAAAAGGTGGTAGAGTTGAATCCCGGCTACCCCGAAGTTCAATATCGTCTGGGGCTTATGTTGATGAACCACATGGAAGACCAGGATGAATTGAGCGCGAGGTGTTTTGAAAAAGCAATCGCGCTGGATACCACCAATTTTGAAGCGCACTACCGCCTCGCCACGCTTTTCAGCGAAAAATTGGACGACCCCGGCAAAGCCGTTGAGCATTTCAAATCGACACTGGAATTGTCCCCAAAGCACCTCTTCGCATATTACGATATGGCCATGATGTATCATCGTCTTGGTGAGCAGACGCTCGCTCATCAATTTTATCAAAAAGCCACCCAACTGAACCCGGAATTAAGGACAGATGTAAATGATGCGGCATTTGAATTGCCTGAAATTGAACCGGCCACGATGTTGGAGGATTTGCCCGAAGTGGAGCCTGACCGTCCCGCGGCCGCTGAGAATGAGGAACCTATGATTGAAGACATAGCCGGGACTTTGGCGATCAAAAATCCCGGGATCAGGACCGTACTTATTACGGGTGCCACTTCGGGGATAGGCCGTGCCACCGCTGAAATATTTGCTCGCAATGGATACCGCGTGATAGCAACCGGCCGCCGCTCTGAAAGATTGGAGGAAATGAAACAGAAATTTGAAAAATCATTCCGGTCGGATGTGCTGCCGCTTACCTTCGATGTACGGAACCACCAAGCTGTTGAAGAGGCCATCGCAAACCTGCCCGAAGAATGGAAAAAGGTGGATATCCTCATCAACAACGCCGGGCTATCGAGAGGCCTCGCTCCCATCCAGGAGGGCAAAATAGAGCATTGGGAAGCCATGATCGACACCAATATAAAAGGCCTGCTTTATCTGACACGAGCCATTAGCCCACAGATGGTAGCGCGCAGAGAGGGTCACATCATCAACATTGCTTCGAGCGCCGGGAAGGAGGTTTACCCGGGTGGGAATGTTTATTGCGCCACAAAATTTGCAGTGGATGCCCTCACCCAGTCCATGCGGCTCGACTTGTATAAACACAACGTCAGGGTGAGCCAGGTTGCCCCGGGCCATGTGGAAGAGACAGAATTCGCCCGCGTGCGTTTCGACGGGGATACCGAAAAAGCTGCCAAAGTGTATGAAGATTTCCAGCCCTTGCGGTCGGCCGATGTGGCCGAAGCCATCTATTTCATCGCTACCCGGCCACCGCATGTGAACGTACAAGACATGCTTATGTACGGCGCGCAACAAGCCGGATCAAACTTCATCGATAGATCGGGAAGATAATCTGAAGGACGATTCATTTTCTCTAATTCGTAGAATTTGCATTTTTTTGCAGGCTAAATTGATTGACTTGACTTTTAAATTGTAAATTGGGAAATTCGAAAAATTAAGACCCCAATATACCTCCCCTCATTCGATGAAGCAAACCTTAGCATAAATCCATTGCATGGTAACCACTGTTCAATAGTTAAACATTTTGAGGGTTCATTTTTTATTAATAATGCTCTTGCCAAATTATTCCGATAGCTCCTCAACCATAATACTCATTTTAAAACACTATTAGATTATAAGGGAAAAAATTGCGCTGCTGCAAACTTCAGGATGTGTAAGCTTGCCAATACAAGACATTCATCGGGCAAATAGTCAGCTCTCTGGTTTTCCACGTCTCTTTCCCAATAGTTACAACACTTATATCTATGGTTCTCGACACAGAAAAAATGACTAAAAAGGCTG
>CAZPHZ010000442.1:0-2292 GCA_964586035.1 uncultured Saprospiraceae bacterium | reverse complement strand
AGCCGCTCGCTGAAAGTGCGAGCCCCGGTGGGAGTGGCGCTATTGCTAAGCAACAGCCAATGTTGTGCGTAAAGGGTGGAGATGTAGAGGTCGGGCCAGCCGTCGTTGTTCACATCGCCGGAGGCGCAACCTTTGATGAAGTAAGCAAACTTGCCCAACCCCGTTTCATTAATCCGGTTGGTGAAAGTGCCGTCCTGATTATTGAAATAGAACTCACAAAGGTGGACCGGAGCGTCTTTTACCGATTCGTTGCCGATGAACAGGTCGAGCCAGCCATCGTTGTTAAAGTCAGCCCAGGTGGCGGTCTGCGTGGGGGCATAGCTGAGCAACCCCGCCTCAGAAGTTACATCGGTAAATGTGCCGTCGCCGTTATTTTTGAGCAGAGAATTGGGGATTTTCCCATCTTCTCCGTACCAGGCCCCTCGTAAAACCAGAACATCCACAAAACCATCGTTATTATAATCGGCGTGGTTGGTATTCAGCCCACCCGTAAGTCCCTTGAGACCAGCCTCTGCTGTCTTGTCGGCAAATGTGCCGTCGCCTGTATTTACGTAAAAGCGGATCTGGTCGCCTGTACCCCAGGATGAAGCCATGATATCGAGCAGGCCGTCGTTGTTAAAGTCTTCTACACAGGCTCCTCCAGACAGGCCAAGGGTGCTTACTCCGACTTTGTCCGCGATGTTTTTAAAAGTTGGAATCTTATAGTCAGAATTAAAGGAACTTTCAGGTATCCTCCATTTATGGGGTACCTTTTCCGGGTAATCACCGAGGGTCATGCAGGTAAAATTGAGCATCCACATGGACTCATAATCATCGGGTTTTTCCATCAATAATTCTTCGTAAAGCTCAACTGCTCTCTGGCTGGCCTCCCTGATTGCATATACCCCCCTGTCCTGAATGGGCATTAGGCAAGACTCGGCGTTGAATCGCTCTATACAGTTGCTCGTTTCCCCAATGCGTACATACGACAACGCCAACATTCTCTTTATCTGATAAATGAAATCGGGGCCCACGCCTGCTTTTTGTGCCGTTTGCAAGAGTTTTTCAAACTCGCCTACAGCCTGCTCGTTTTTGCCTGCACTTAGCAATTCATAAGCATAGTAAATATTATTGGTGAGCCGTTCACCGAGGTCCGTGCTGTTCAGCATTTTTGTCCGAAATTGCTCGGCCCGAAGCGAATTGGAAGCATAAGTATTACGAGAAATGTCAATTCTGGCGTAAGATTCTCTAAGTAGCCGGACCATTTCAGCCGTACCAGATTCTGTTTCAAGAACAGGTGCTTGAGCAGTTTCGTTTGTGGACGAATCTGTGCACCGGCAGAAGAATTGAAGTAACAGTAGTAATACAATTGCCGGGAGGGCCATTCTTCTCATTTTTCTAAACTTTTTTACGGGTGATATATTATTACAAAAAACCAACCATTCTTGCGCAAAGCGTAAAAGTAGCCCACAAGTTCAATTGCAAGAATATGCAATTCGGAGAAGGTGAGTAAAATTTGTTGGCATAACTCTTCAGGTATTCGCAGCTTAAAATGGTGGTATTTTTGAAAGGGTTTTAACACCTTTGTGGCTCCTTTTCAAAAAATGTAACTTTTAAGAAATATGTTGAATTTAAAGAATCTCGTTTACCCTGCGATTGTACTTTTTCTTTTAGCCTGCGGCCAAACATCGACAACCGAAACTCCCAGTGGCAATAAGGATGTTTCTTCTGCCAAATGGGTGAAAGACAGCACCAAAATGAACGCTATTATCGAACTAAAAAATAGCATGATCGCAGGTGTCAACCTCCAAATCGATGGCGGCCAGGCGCACGCTCCAATTATTGATGGTGATAATACCTTCGAGTTTTATGAGTTTAGGGGCAACAAAATGGCTTTAAAGGGAAGTTTTAGTTCGAGTGAAGCTGAAATCAGAGGCTATTTTTATTTGGTCAATGATGAACTCATCCTGGTAGAATTCAAAGATTTCCATAAGACCGGCAGTCCTTATGGTAAAGAGATCAATTTATACTTTGAAAATGGAGTAATCTTTTACGCCGAAGAACGTAAAGTGTCCCTTGAACCTGGCCAGGGTCCGGCTCCCATCCACAACGTGCCTCAACTGGCCAGCACCCGCACCGCCGAAGAACTGGAAGCTGATTACGGGCCCTATTTCGAACAAACGATGAAGGCTGTCAAGCCTTTCCTTCGCAACTAAGGGGCAGATTACAACCCTGCTTTTTCCGACACTTCCAACATCCGGTCTATACTGGCCCGTGCTTCTTTTATCACGTGTCCGGGAAGTTCTATTTCCG
>CAZPHZ010000441.1:0-2351 GCA_964586035.1 uncultured Saprospiraceae bacterium | reverse complement strand
CTCCAGAGGAGCCAAATATCGGTAGGATAGGTGTCAAAGATGTTATTCAGCTCCATAGGAGCGAAATATCTTCCGTGGAAAAGAAGATTTTCATTATTTATATTCCGCCCCTCTGGGGCTTTGAAAAAAGAACTTAACAGCCCTGGGGTTGAGGGGGTTGAGAAAAGTTGAGGGGGTTGAGACTCAACCCTCTAAACCCTCTAAACCCTCTCAACCTCCTCAACCTCCATCGAAATCATCGCCAATCCCGCCATCGTCAGCAGTCCGTTCAGGGCGAGGTTGAGGAAGCCGAACTGAAAGCCGAGATACTTTGCCGACAAATCCACGATGAGCCAGGTGAGCACGGGCGCGGCAAGGCACACGGGGATGACGAGTTTATCCCTGACGGGCCGTTTGAAAAGCATACCGAAGGTGAACATGCCCAACAACGGGCCGTAGGTGTAGCCCGCCGCTTTGAACAGTTCGTTGATGACGGCGTCGTTGTTCAGTGCTTTAAACAGTAGGATGGTGAGCATCAGCACTACCGAAAACCCAATGTGTACCCATAGCCGGGTGCGGCGCTTTTGCGATTCTGTTTTTTCCGTTTTTTCAAAATTCAAAAAGTCCACACAAAAAGACGTGGTGAGCGCCGTGAGGGCCGAGTCGGCACTGGAATACGCCGCGGCTATCAACCCGACCATGAACACTAAGCCCACCATTACCGGCAGATGGTGCAAGGCAATGGCCGGATAGAGGTAGTCCGATTTGGCGGGGATATCCATGCCCGCGTGGGCAGCGTAAAGGTAGAGCAGCGCACCGAGCGTCAGGAAAATAAGATTGGTGAAAAACAGGATGATGGTGAAGGTAAACATGTTTTTCTGAGCGTCGCGGATATTGGGGCAGGCGAGGTTTTTCTGCATCATATCCTGGTCGAGGCCCGTCATGACGATGGTGATGAGCGCTCCGCTGAAAAACTGTTTGAAAAAATTGTTGGGGTCGCCCCATCCGCCTTCAAAGAAAAACACTTTGGAATACTCGCTCTTTTTCACCATCGAAACAAGCCCGCCAAGGTCCGTATCCATTGATTTTCCGATAAAAAAAATGGTTGTAATAACGGCCGTGAGGAACATCAGCGTTTGGAGTGTGTCCGTCCAGATGATGGTCTTGATGCCACCTTTGAATGTGTAAACCCAAATGAGCAATATGGTCACCATCACCGTCGCAGCAAATGGCACATTGAACGGCGGCACACCGAGCACGAATTTGTCGAGCACCATTGCCACCAGAAAAAGGCGAAACGAGGCCCCCACCACTCTCGATAGCAGGAAATACGCCGCCCCGGTTTTGTTGGAAAAATACCCAAACCGCTTGCCGAGGTAGCTGTAAATGGAGGTCAAATTCATGCGGTAGTACAGCGGCATCAGGACGGTAGCCACCACGAGGTAGCCGAGCATGTACCCGAACACCACCTGCATGTACGACAGGTCTTTGTTCAATCCCCCCGCCCCTATGGCCCCGGGGATGGAGATAAACGTGACCCCCGACATGGAGGCCCCGATCATGCCGATGGCCACGAGCAGCCACGGGGCCTTTCGGCCGGCGATGAAAAAATCGCTGCTATCCGCCTTTTTACCCGTGAGAAAAGAAATGGCGATGAGTAGCAGGAAATACAGTGCGATGACGCTTATTATTAATGTAGGTGTGAGTTGTCCGGTCATGGTGTGGTGTTTTGTTGCTGCGCAATGGAGTGCAGATAGCGGCCGTGCAGTTTTTTACCTATTAATATAACGAGGACAAAAGAGGCCGCCACCACAAGAGGTGGCAAACTGTCGCCGCCACCCTGGTTCAGTTTTTCGAGTTCATCCTGATAAAACCAGGCCACCACCACCTGCGTTGCGTTGTTCAGAAAATGCGCAGCGATGGGCACCCAAAGGTTTTGAGTCCAAAAATATAAAAGGCCCAGTGCCAGTCCCATGCCGAAGATGGCGAGAAAGCGCTGCACCTCGAAGTGGACAAGGCTGAACAGCAGTGCCGTCACAAAAATGGCCGCAAACGGGCGCTTCATCCATTTCACGAGGTGTTGCTGCAAGACGCCGCGGAACAGCATTTCCTCGCCAATGGCAGGTACCATCGCCATCACGAGAATGTTAAACAGTATTTCCCATGGCGAATTCATCACCAACAGGCCTGTCAGCATACTTTCGTTGGCGCTCTCGACCTCGGTCAGCGGGCTTAGCCAGGCTGCTTTCTCCACCAACCAACTGTTGAATTCGAATGCCGCCTGCGCCACCGGAAACGCCACTGCCATAAATAAAAGACCCCAGGCCAGGGCCGCTGTTTTAGGGAAAGTGCGGACGCCCAGAGTTTGCGGC
>CAZPHZ010000440.1:0-2378 GCA_964586035.1 uncultured Saprospiraceae bacterium | reverse complement strand
ATACCGATGACAGAACTTATGAAAAAGGAGTGTTGATCACTGGCGGCCCCGATTTGGTACGCGGTCATACCATTCCATCTGAGGAAGATAATTTCGCCATTCCTTATCTGCTTCACATCTATTACGACTTTGATAAATCGTATATCCGCAAGGATGCGGAACCGGAATTGGAGAAACTCTTCACACTGCTGACTGAAAACACTCAGTACATCGTAGAAAT
The DNA here is from genome assembly GCA_964586035.1 of uncultured Saprospiraceae bacterium. Lineage (GTDB taxonomy): Bacteria > Bacteroidota > Bacteroidia > Chitinophagales > Saprospiraceae > UBA6168. The sequence continues at coordinate 2,158 of CAZPHZ010000440.1, read as the reverse complement.
AGGCGCACATACTGATGCCCGCGGTACCAATCAATACAACCGCAGGCTGTCTCAGCGCCGCGCAGAGGCTGTTGTGCGTTGGCTCTCCGACCGGGGCATCGACCGTAGCCGTTTGGTGGCCAGGGGATATGGTGAAACAAAAAATGTCAATGATTGTACGAACAACGTACCCTGCAGCGAGCGCCAACACCAGATGAACCGGCGCACTGAATTTAAAGTGATAGGATGTTTAGATTGCATCGATCCCGCCAAAACAGCGATTTCGAAAGAAAATCCTAACGTGGAAGTCGATGAATGCAAGAGCTGTCCTTTCTGAGGTATTTTAAGACGAGACGCCACAAGATCTATTTCTTTTGAATTCTTACTGCCCTACGGGCAATTTGGGAAATACTGAAATCCAGTGTTTCCCATTTTTTTTTGCCACAATTATATCGGGTTCTATTTCAGAGCATTTAGACCTAAATATCTCCGCATGTGACGTTCGTCACTGAGCGGCCAACATCCAAACATCATTTTTGCTCATGGTTGCGCAACCAAGATTCAATGTGTCTCTATTAACTGCAATCGATTCACCTTTCCAATTCAAAACCAAAAGCAAAACTTCATTAAGCATCAATCAATATCAATAAACCTAGTTGTTCGATTTTCATACAGACAGGCCGGCTCGCAAGAACCGGCCTTCTATTTTCACTATGCCATTGTGTCAAGGGGTTACGGTGCCGCGGGTGTTGGCAAAAATCATAAATCATAACTCTCCTCATCACTTCGCCAGGACAACTATATCATCGGGGTCGTCAACGCGCAAGACAGCCCACGCACCAATAAGGAAAAGTATCCCTGCCATCACCAACGCGTAAATGGCCTCTGAGCCAAAAGCGTATTTCACCAAAGGGCGGTTTACGATTCCGCTGAAAATCTGAGGGATGGTGATGAAAAAATTGAAGATTCCCATGTACACGCCCATTTTCCGAATAGGAAGCGAACCCGCAAGAATGGCGTAAGGCATGGCGAGAATGCTCGCCCAGGCAATGCCCACACCCACCATAGATACGATGAGCCATTGCCGGTCTTTGATGAAATAAATGGAAATAAGACCCAATGCCCCGCAAACCAAAGAAACGGCATGCGTTTTCCGGCGGCCCAATTTTGCAGCGATGCGCGGCAGCAACAGGGCGTAAAAAGCTGAGATGAGGTTGTACACGCCGAATATTACACCGACCCAGTCTCCGGCATCTTGATATGTCTGAGAGCTGGTATCTTCGATGGCGCAGCCATAAATATGATGAGCTATGGCAGGAGTGGTGAAAACCCACATCGAAAACAAACCGAACCAGGAGCAGAATTGCACGAGTCCCAATTGCTTCATCGTCGCAGGCATATTCGCAATATCTTTCAATATCTGTCCGAGGCCTTCCGATGAAGCGGTTTCTTTTTGTCCATCTTCAGCCGCAATAAATTTCTCCTGCATCTCCGGAGGATACTCGGGAGTGGTAACTATTGTCCAGATGATGGCGGACATGAACACGATGGCACCGATGTAAAACGACCAAATGACGTTGGGCGCCACCTGCCCATCCGGAGCCGTGTTGGGAATGCCCACCCAATTTGCCAGAACGTAAGGCAGCCATGATCCCACGACCGCACCTATACCGATAAGTACCGTTTGTACGGAAAAACCCATGGTCCGCTGCTCGGTGGATAGTTTGTCTGCGACCAATGCCCTGAAAGGTTCCATGCTGATGTTAAAAGAAGCATCCATAATCATGAGCATGCCGGCACCTACCCACAAAGCGGGAATGGCATTGGTAAGGAATCCGGCATTGGGCATCAGACAAAGGGCGATGGTGGCGCAAATGGCACCAGCCAGAAAATAGGGACGGCGGCGGCCGAGTTTATTCCATGTTCGGTCGCTATAATGCCCGATGATGGGTTGCACCATCAAGCCTATGATGGGCGCTACCAACCAAAAATTTGGGAGTTCCTCCACGTTGGCACCAAACCCTTGCAGGATGCGGCTGGCATTCCCGTTTTGCAGGGCGAAGCCAAATTGGATTCCCAGAAACCCCACGCTCATGTTGATGATTTGCGCAATTGAAAGCGTTGGTTTTCGCAGGGCGGCAGGCTTGGTCTCGTTTGTCATTAATGAAATGTATAGGCA
>CAZPHZ010000439.1:0-2383 GCA_964586035.1 uncultured Saprospiraceae bacterium | reverse complement strand
TAAATTCGCCACCGGTTTGGAGACCTAAATGGTAACTATCCCGCATAATATAATCTATTTTATCGACGTCGATTTGGTTTTTGGCGTTGGCGACAATTTCGTAGACCCATTTGTCTTCGGGTTTGGGGCAGATCATTCTGTGTATTTGTGTCACTTCCTCCGGGGCAAGGCTGAGATCATATGTTGTTACCATTTCTGTAAACATTTGGCACCCTCTTTCCTCGTGCTCAGGTTGATCAGTGGGTCTTACATAGTGATCATAGAGGTGACTGAAGGGACCGTGCCCAAGGTCGTGGATGAGACCAGCGATTTGGACAAGCTCTATGAGGCGGGGTGTTATATGCAGTTCGGGCTGGCTGGTGTGAAGGGCGCGCATGGTTTCGCCGGCTAAATGGGCGACCCCAAGGCTATGTTCAAGGCGTGTATGGGTTGCGCTGGGAAAGACAAGGTAGGTGGCGCCCAGCTGTTTCAGGTCTCGGAGCCGTTGAAACTCCGGGGTATCTATGATGTTTATCATCAGCGGGGTGAGCTGGATGAATCCATGTACGGGGTCATAAATTTGTTTCATTGTGTAGTTGATTTGAATACTCATTTACTAATTCAAATCAATTTTTGCTTTTGGGGTATTGTCGGATCCAGACATTGATTGCCCATTTGGTGCCTTTTTTCACGGGCATGCCTGCGTGTTTGGAATAGGGATGTGATTTGGATTGGTCATCGGTTAAATTGTTCCATAAGATTGCGGTAGCTTTTCTGGGTTGAAAGCCTTTGTCTAAGAGGGGGAAATAGGTTTCGCCGCCTTCCTCCACATCATTGAGATAAATGAAAAAGGTGTAAACTCTCTTGCCCCATCCTTTATTTTGTTCATTGGCGACACAATCATGGAATTCTTCCGTTTCCTCATTGCAGGCATCGAAGTGGGGTGTATATTGTTGCCCCGCTTCGTAGCGGAGGACTTGCCATTGTTCTTGGTTATCGGCGGGAAGCCCCACGAGTTTTGCCACCTGTTCCGAACATCTCTCAAGACAGGGAAGCGCCTTTCTGTCGAGCCACGCTTGGTGGCTGGTGCGTTCGTTACCCGTTTCGATATTCACACCTAATGTACTTCTTTTTAATTTGGGGCGAGCCAAATCGATAATTTGTTGGCACTCTGCGTCTGTGAATAAGTTTTCGTATTGGCGAATAGGTGGGAAGTTAGGTGAGGTAAATTGTCCTACCTCGCGCAGCTGGGGACCTGTTGTTGTGGAGGGTGCATTGGTGGTTGTTGCGGCGTTGGAGGCTGGCGTGTTGACAAAATGAAAGATGATGGCGAGGGCGATACTGATTCCTAAAATGATTAGAAGGGGCTTGAGGTTTTTTTTGATGAATTCGAGCATCCGTTATACAATAAATATGAAAAAAAAATCATAGATTGAATTCAATAAGAAAAATGGGAAGGAGATAAACGGTGGCGTTGGTATTCATGAGAGAGAGAAAGAAGGCAATGGTGAGAGCGCCGTGAATGATATTGGGTGTAATAGCGGATAAAAAATTGCGAGCGAGGAGTAGAGTAATCAGGGGAAGAATAGCGACTTGCCCGAAGGGACAGATGCGGAGAGATTTGACATTACCGGTTACGTGTTGAAGCCAATATCCATTGGGGGAGGCGGCGATGCCGAAATCTATGGAGGTTTGGAAATGGCGGAACATATAAAAAAGATAAAGTGATTCGATGAGCGAGGTGGAGAGGAGAGGGGGCATTATATATTGGTTAGACATTTCCTCTTTTGAGTTTGCGTGCTCTCTTTTCCTTTGCCTTTTGGCAACCAAGCATGTTCAAGAGGAAGATGAGGATATCCGCGTGGAGTCCCGACAGCTGCTCTTCGTATTCAGTATACCATTCGGCCCATTGTGCCTTGAGCTGCGCTTCGCACGTGAACTGCGTTGCATTGGAGTACGTATTATACAGATGGTCAAGTTTTTCGTCGTCGATGCGGGCGAGTATAAAGTTAACATTCTCTATGGTTTCGTCAGGAAAATGCCCATAATGCTGGTTCGCGAGACTGTGGAGGGGGGTGGGAAATTCGTAGGTGGTGGACATCTTTGTGGTAAGGAAATTGTACGGATATATTTAAATCAATTTTTAGGACAAAAGAATTATTATTTTTAGCAATAGTGCAGGTAAAATGTGCGTAAAAATATTCTATGTCGTTTTAGCAATTTCTATGTATGAGACGACTTTAGAAATATATTTGATGTATTTATTTTTGTGTACATTATATATAATGTCGCAGCTACAATCAGGACAGCAAGGAGCAACTACATCTACATCGGGCAGCACAGGAAATTCGGCGGCGTCCGATATGGGACCCAATGCCATCAGTATTAATATTGGAGGACAAGG
>CAZPHZ010000438.1:0-2454 GCA_964586035.1 uncultured Saprospiraceae bacterium | reverse complement strand
GATCAGGTGGAACGAGCGGAACAGAACGAACGCGACGAGCGCGATGGCCGTCAGGATGAAATTGAACCCGATGTAGGAATACGAAAGCTGGGTGAAATCTGCTCCCACGAAATAATAAAATGCGTAACCCGACAAATATCCCAGCACCGAGAGCGAGAACGCAATGCGCGAGCTGAGCAGCAGTGCTGTCGCAATAAGGAGGCCGGTGAAAATATTACCTTGGAAAAAGATGGCCGCCAGCGATTTAAGCCAGGTGTCCACAATTTCGGGCACCGGCAGGTTTTGCAGCCATTGGTACCAGTCGAGCGCCCGCTGCCCGCCGATGCCGAACACATCATTCAGCAAAAAAATGGAACCCTCGTTCAGCACCAACCCTGTGTATTGACGCACCGCCAGTTGCATCACCCACACGCTTAACAGAAATGGAATGACCAGAAAAGGCAGCCCCAGCCGGGCTAAGTTGTTCATCGCAGCCACCGACAAAAACAGTGACAGCAGGCAGGCCGCAAAAAACACGAGGAAAAACTGCCCGTTCATCTCGTAATTGAGCGCCAGCGCCATGCCCGTGAGCAGGCTGTTAAGGGCAAAAAGCCCCTCGCGGATAGCCACTTGGTCGAAGCCCAGACCGTAGGCCATGCCATTGGTGAGCCACACCGCCGCCAGCCCGGCTGCGCCCAGTTTCCAGTTGACAAACGTGGCGGCCAGAAACAACACTGCTGCCGCCCTGTTTTTTGTAAAAAAAATCTGGGCATACGCATTCAGCGTGCTGTCGATGAAATATGATGCGATGCTTTTTTTAATGGCTCAATATTTAAAAAATGGTGAGAAAGTTGAGGAGGGTTTGGCAGGCATCGTTTCACTTCGCCTCCCCCCGGCTACCAGCTCTCAAAGCTCGAACTTTTTCAAATGCTCCGGCACCCTTTCCAGTTGTTGCAGGTATTCCAGGTTTTCATTTTCGCGAATGACGTGTGGTTTTCCCTCCACATCGATCATGACGATGCGGGGCCGCAGCGAGATGAACTGCATCCACTGCGTCATGTTGTAGGCCCCGATGCGGTGCACTACGACATGGTCACCTTTGTTGAGGGGCGGCAGTTTAATATGCTCACGCACCACGTCGATGTTCATGCAAAGGGGGCCGTAAATAACAGTATCTTCCGAATACTGGCTGCAGGGCTGGGCCGGGGAAATGACGTGCTCATACCAAAACGAAGTAAAAAGCATGTTGACGCCAAAATCCACGATGGTGGCCCGGCGGTTATCTGAAAGGCGCTTGTTGGCTAAAACGGTACCGAGGAGGTAGCCGGCGTCATCCACCAGGGCACGTCCCGTTTCGAGGAGAAGCAGGGGCGTTTCTCCCTGGGGAAAGCCCGCGTTCAGCAGCGCCGTGCTGATGCTTTCGGCGTAATCGTGAAATGCCGGCGAAATATCGGCGCCGCTGAGGTAGGCCCCTTTCAGGGTATTTTTGGAAGCAAAACCGCCGCCGAGGTCGATGTACTGAATGTTCTGTTTGAATTGCTTGCGGATGCCGAGGGCAAGGTCGGCCAGCTTGAGCGCCGCCACCCGGTAAGCATCGGCGGCCAGCATGAAAGTGCCGATGTGGCAATGCAGCCCCACGAGGTCCATTTTGCCGGTGTGCAAAATTTTGTTGATGGCATCCCAGGCCTGCCCGTTTTCGTAGTTGAAGCCGAAGCGGTCCCACATGGGTTTGATGCCGGTGTCCATGTTTACGCGGATACCTACACGGGGGCGTTTGCCGATTTCTTCGCTCAACTCTATGAGGCTGTACAACTCGTCGAGGTGGTCGATGTGAATGGGCGAGCCGTTTTCGATGGCGAGGCGGTGGTCATCCGTGGTTTTGTCGGGGCCGTTGAAGATGATTTTATCGCCCGGCACACCGTTTTTCAACGCTTTTTCATATTCGAAGCGGGACACCACCTCGCCCCATGAGCCTTCCTGGTGAAAAACATGGCACACGGCATTGAGGTAGTTCGTTTTGTACGACCAGGCAAACTGCACATCGGGGTAGCGGGTGGTAAAAGCCATGCGCGCCTGTTTGTACGTTTCACGCAGCGTCCGTTCGGATATAACAAAAAGCGGCGAGCCGAACTCTTCGAGCAAATCTTTCACCGCCACCCCGTCGATATGGGTATGGGGAACAAAGCTCGACTGGGTGCCGAATTTGTTGGTGATGCCGCCATTGGCAGGCTTGATAATCGGGCGCTCATACTTTAGTTTCTTCATGTTCTGGATATTTTGAAACGTTCATTTTCAATTTGTTTTAAAATCCCCCCCCTCAACCCTTACCTCAACCTTCTCAACTCCCTCATCTCCCTCAACCCTCTCAAATCCCTCCACTCCCTCAACCCCCTCAACCCCCTCAACCCCCCCAACCACATCTCAACCCCCCACAGCGCTCCCCCCACCGCCCCCTCCCCCTACTCCCTCCCGTCC
>CAZPHZ010000437.1:0-2456 GCA_964586035.1 uncultured Saprospiraceae bacterium | reverse complement strand
GCAGGCCCAGGAGGCCAAAGACGCGTTCCTGGAGCGGCGCGATCCGGACTTCAGCCAGTATCCGTGGCTGCCGTGTATCTTACTTTGTTAAAAACGGTCGAAAATATGGGGAATGTCATCGGGGTGAATGCCGGGGCCGTCGTCGGAAACAGAAATTGAAAGCTGCCCGTCGTCCAACTGGGCCTTCATCGCAATGGTGCCTCCTTTCGGGCTGAATTTCAGCGCGTTCGACAGTAGGTTGTTGATGATTTTCTCGAATTTTGGCACATCCGTTTCAATTGCCAGGTTTTCGGTGACGGAGGAATGGTATTGCAAATCGACATGATGCAACTGCGATGCTGACTGAAAGGAAAAGAACAGCCGCCGCAGCAGCGGCTCCAACGCCACATTGGTTTTTACCAGGTTCATTTTTCCGGCTTCGAGTTTGGCCAGGTCGAGTATTTCATTGACCATGGTCAACAGCTTTTTGCTGTTTGTGTGTGCTATGCTGAGGTGGCCTTTGAGGTTCACCTGCCGGAGCTGATTCAGCACCTCTTCCAGCGGACTTATGATGAGGGTGAGGGGTGTGCGCAATTCGTGGGAGATATTGGTAAAAAAGCGGGTTTTCAGCTCGTCGAGTTCGCGCAGGCGGCCTGCTTCCCGGTGTTCCAGTTCGAGGGCGAGTTCGGCCTCTTTCTTTTTGCGGCGCTGTTTGTAAAAAAAGTACTGGAATACGCCGGCAGTGACCAGCAAAGCCAGCAACCCTCCGATGAGCACCTGGTTGGTGGCGTTGCGCTGCCGCGCAATTTCGAGTTGTTGCCCGGCAATCTGCGCTTCCTTTTTAGAATTTTCAAAACGGGCATCGGCATCGGCGAGCGATTCGGCGAGGCTTGTCTGGTAAAGGCTGTCGGCAATGGCGGTGGATTGGTTCAGTGCCTCGAAGGCCTTGCGGTAGTTACCTCTTTTTTCAAAAACTTCTGATAAATACTGCAAACCCTCTCTGATTTGCTCTTTCATGGCCTGTTCTTCGGCGAGGGCCAGTCCGTTTTGCATGTAATATTGCGCAGAGTCCATGCGCTCCAACTCCAGATACAGAGCGCCTATGTCAATGTTTATCAGCGTTTTTTCGTAATAGTCGTTGATTTTGTTGGCATAATAAAGTGCTTTGAGGTATGCGGGCGAAGCCTCTTGAGGCCGGCGCCGTTGTTTCCAGATGAAGCTGCCGAGGTTGTGGAGAGCATAGGCCTGAGCGCTTACATACCCTGTTTGTTTTGCAAGGTCGAGAGACTCCATGATGTATTTCAGCTTTCGGGTCGTGTCGTTCTCCACGGTGCTGAGATTGGTCAGCACTTCGGTCACGTTTTTTAGCTCGTTGGCTTTTCGGAAAATATCTATGGCTTGCAGGAAGTATTTTTTTGCATTGGTTGTATCGCGACTGTCTAAGTAGATGGTGCCGATGTTGCTGTAAGCTATGGCCTCGGAAATGGTGTCACCGTGTTCCCGGCTGAATTTGGCAGAGAGGAAGCCATATTCGAGGGCTTTTTCCGCATCGCTTTTGGCCCGGTAAATGACGCCGAGGATGTTGTAACAAAAGTACTGTCCCAGGCCGTAGCCCATTTTATCGAAAACCTTTAGAGAAGCTTCGGCAAGGTCAATGGCTTCGTCGTATTCACCGAGGGAATATTTGGCGATGGACATTTTATACAAAGCGTTTCCCTCTCCCCTGTCGAATCCTATTTTTTTTGCTAGTTCATAGGCTTGGGTGCCGTAGTTAAGGCTTTCCTCCGGATTTACATTGTAGAGGTGAAAGGCGATGTCAGCCAGCCATAGTACTTTATTGGTATCGGGGCTGGCATTTTCCAGCAGGGCTTTCAGGCTGTCCACTTCAGGAGTCTGGCCCGTGCCTGCTACCGGCAGTAACCAGCTTGACATCATCAACCAGTACATGGCTTTTTTCATCATGAGCTACAATTGTGTCATATAATCAGTGAAATCGAGGCTTGAAAAGGGGCTGTGTCCGAAATGGAATAGCATTCGTCCGAAACCGGCAAAGCCGGAAATCCTCAGTCCGAAATAAGCAAATATTTGTCCGAAACGAACATGAAAGACAACTGCTCATACCTGCAACTTTGTCCTGCTAGCCCACCAATCCCGCAACATTTCGGGTAAAGATAAAATGACGGGTACGTTTTAGGGCATTGACAAATTCTAAATTACAGACTTATGAAAAAAGTATTGCCTTCGATTTTTGCCATAGCACTTGTTATCCATAGTGTCCCGGCGCAAACGCTACAAAACGAAGTGGTGGCCGCCGGGGGCGAATCCTATTCTACGTCCACCGCCGGTCTCGACTGGACACTCGGCGAAACGGTGGTGGAATCCTGGTCCAATGGCGTCAAGCTGGCGCAGGGTTTCCACCAGGTTTTCGAATTGGCCACACCGGTCTTCGAGCGGCCCTGTTCCAACATAGAAATCAA
>CAZPHZ010000436.1:0-2468 GCA_964586035.1 uncultured Saprospiraceae bacterium | reverse complement strand
AATAAGAAATTCGAAAAACTGCCCATGCTTCAGTTTTTCAAAAAGAGCAAAATACCGGAAGTATTACACACGGGGCATTCATTCTTCCCATCAGAGGGTACCCATTTTCAACTCGTAGGCGTACAACGCTGCCCCGATGATGCCGGAATGGTTGAGCATTTTTGCCGCCTTTATTTTGGTGTCCACGGTCAGGTATTTTCTGAATTGCTTGTAATAGTTGCTGACCCCGCCGCCGAGGATGATTAAATTAGGCGAAGTGAGGCGGTTGACCATTTCCAGGAATTCGTTGAAACGGTTGCCGAATTCTTCCCACGACATATTTTGGGTTTTACGGGCGGTGTTGGAGACGTAGTGCTCTGCGATGTCCCCGTGCATAGTGCAATGCCCAAACTCGGTATTGGGCACCAGATGACCATCGGTGAACAGGGCGGTGCCGAGGCCGGTGCCGATGGTTATGAGCAGCACGTTGCCCTTTACCTTTTTGCCTTTGCCATAACGCATTTCGGAAAGCCCGGCGGCATCGGCATCGTTGGTAGTCACTACTTTTTTGCCGATAACATTTGAAAACAACTTGTTGATATTGACGCCTTTCCAGTCGGGGTCGATATTAGCAGCACTGTGGCAGACTCCGTTTTTTACGATAGACGGGAATCCGCAGCCAATGAGCTTTCCCTGATACCCCGACAGTTGTACGAGTTCAGCGGCTACTTCGGCCACGGCTTCTGGCTTTGAAGGCTTGGGTGTGGGAATCTTTATCCGTTCGGTAATCAGCTCGCCTTTCTCCAAATCTACAATAGCCCCTTTTGTGTTGGTACCTCCCACGTCGATACCAAAAATGGTTTTCGCTTTCATAAAAACGTTGATGTTTGTTAGGCGTTGTAAAGTGGCTTTATTGCCGGGCAGTCTGTCAGTGTTGGTAAATTGGCAAGTTGGGGTAGTCAGCCCAATCGCCAACCCTCTGACACATTATTTAATCACTTTCATTTTCATAACGACATCCTCTTTGGGGCGGTCGCTGGGATTGGTAGTCACAGCGGCTATTTTGTCGAGCACGTCCAGTCCTTTCACCACATGGCCGAAGACCGTATAATCTCTGTCGAGGAAGGGCGTGCCACCCACCGTTTTGTAAGCTTCCCTTTGCTCAGGCGTATAGTGGAAGCCTTTGTGGGCTTCAATATTATCCAGCATGGCATCTGTTTGCACTTTGCCCTGCACGATGTAAAACTGCGAGCCGCTGGAGCGCTTTTCGGGGTTCACCTGGTCGCCCTGCCGGGCAGCGGCGAGCGCACCTTTCACGTGGATGAGCGAGTCGGCGAATTCGGCTGGTATAGTATAGCCGGGGCCGCCTGAGCCGAGGTGCTGATACGGGGAGGCATTTTTGGAGGAGGGGTCGCCACCCTGAATCATGAATTCCCGGATGACCCGGTGAAACAAAGTGCTGTCATAATATCCCTCTTCGGCGAGTTTGATGAAATTGTCGCGGTGTTGAGGGCTTCCGTTGGAAAGTTGCACCGTCATGGTGCCGAAGCTGGTCTCTATTTCCACAAGACATTCTATGGGTGCTGTAATCATAATGCGTTTTTCTGCGACGGTAGTTTTGCCGCCTTTTGTTGCCTTTAGTTTAACGGAATAATTGCCGGAGGCCTTGTAGGCATGAGATGGCACCGCCTCAACAGAGGTAGTGCCGTCGCCAAAATCCCATTCGAAGCTATCGGCGTTTTTGGAGAGGTTTTCAAAATGGATGGTGGCAGGTGCCACATAATGTTCGTCCGTGTAGCTGAAACCGGCCAGGGGCCTGTTGCACGAAGCGACTACTATTGAAACGGCGAACAAAAAAAATACTGTTTTACTCATTTACTCAGGTGCTTTTTTTTATTGGATTGGCGCCGGAGGCAAAAGATTCACTCTTTTTTTGCCTCCGGCGCCAACATTCTATTTCAACATTTTGACCTTCATCTTGATATCCGTATTCGGACGGTCAGCCGCATCACGGGGGACATTGGCGATTTTATCCACCACGTCCATGCCTTCCAGTACTTCGCCAAAAACGGTATAGTCCTGGTCGAGGAAAGGGGTACCGCCCTGTTCCGTGTAAATTTTGTATTGTTCAGGGGTGTACTTGATGCCCTTCATTTGCTCTATCTGGTCGAGTTGCGCGGCTTGCACGGGACCGGCCTGCACGATGTAAAACTGGGAACCAGAGGATTTTTTTTCGGGATTCACATTATCGGGCATGCGTGCCGCAGCCAGCGCTCCGCGCAAATGGGGTGCGCCGATTTCGGGGTCAATCTGGTAGCCCGGGCCACCCTGGCCTAGGCGTTGACCGGGCTGGGCCGTTTTGGAGTCGGGGTCGCCACCCTGAATCATGAAGCCGGCCATCACCCTGTGAAAAAGGGTGCCATCGTAAAATCCCTCATTGGCGAGCTTGATGAAATTGGCTGTGTGTTTCGGTGTAGAATCGTATAATT
>CAZPHZ010000435.1:0-2474 GCA_964586035.1 uncultured Saprospiraceae bacterium | reverse complement strand
TCACAATTGTGAAACCCTCTCCGATCCCCTCGACACCCCCGATACCTGGGATACGGAATTCCCCCCGGGGGGTACCCGCCATTGGGTAGGAGATATGTACCGGGAAAAATTGGGCAACCTGGCCCGGGTGGTTTCCGAAATGGGCACCGAACTGACGCCCGACGGCGTGGCCATTCTCGGCGTTGCCGAAGTGGAAAACCGGCACGTACTGGATGATTTTGTGAAACAACCGGCCATTGCAGCCAGGCATTACCAAATCGTTCATTATGAATCTTCTGACTTTCGCGGCATCGATGTAGCGCTGCTTTACCAGCGCAAATATTTTAAAGTCACCAGCAGCAGACCACTTCACCTCGTTTTGAAAAAACCAGATGGATCTACAAATTACACCCGCGACATTCTGCATGTCAGCGGAGAATTAGACGGGGAAGATATTCACATCCTCGTCAACCACTGGCCATCGCGCCGTGGTGGGGAAAAAGCCACCCGGCCTTACCGGAACGCCGCTGCTCTGCTGTGCAAAAACTTCCGCGATTCACTGCTGAGGCTTGATCCTTCCATTAGAGTAATTGTCATGGGCGACCTGAACGACGACCCTGTCAGTCCCAGTGTGAAAAGCGTGCTGGCATGCAAGACTAAGACGAAAAACGTGCGGAAGGGTGATTTTTTCAACCCCTGGTATTCGTTTTACAAAAATGGCATCGGAACGCTGGCCTACCGTGACGCATGGAGTCTATTCGACCAAATAATTCTCTCGGCGGGGCTGGTCAACAACCCCGGTGGTTTTCATTATTACAAGGCGAATGTATTTAACAAACCTTATCTCATTCAGAAAACGGGGCAGTACAAAGGCTATCCCTTCCGCACCTTCGATTTTGACAATTACATCGCCGGATACTCCGACCACTTCCCGGTTTATGTATTTTTGTTGAAACCACCGGAACAGCCATAAATGTCTCTCAACAAACAACCGCTCGAACTAAACTCCGACTTCAAGTACGCACTCAATGTGCTGGAAAAAACCGAACAAAGCCTGTTCATTACGGGACGGGCGGGCACCGGTAAATCCACCTTATTGCAACTCTTCCGGCGCACCACCAGGAAAAAGACCGTGGTGGTAGCCCCAACCGGCATAGCCGCCCTCAACGTGAAAGGCCAGACCATTCATTCACTATTTGGCTTCCCGCCGCGACTCATCACAGCCAAAGATGTCAAAAAGAGCAGGAACAAAAAATGGTTTAAAAAAATACAGGTGCTCGTAATTGATGAAATCAGCATGGTACGGGCCGACGTACTCGATGCCATCGACCGCTCACTTCGTCTCAACCGGGAAAATCCAATGCCGTTTGGCGGCGTGCAGGTCGCCGTCTTTGGCGACTTGTTTCAATTGCCACCCATCGTCGCCACGGAAGAGGAGAAGCACATTTTCCAGTTTGTATTTGAATCACCCTACTTTTTCTCTGCCAATGTCCTGAGGGAAATAGAAATTGAGATGTTGGAATTGCGCAAAGTGTACCGTCAGGAAAACCGGCTTTTTCTACGCCTCCTCGATGCGGTGCGCCTCAACCAAGTAGATTGGGAGGACCTCGAAGATATCAATAGCCGCTATCAGCCATCGTTCGACCCCGTCAAATCGTATATCACCCTGTCACCCAGAAACGCTGTCGTAGATAGAATGAACCGGCGGGAATTGGCGAACCTTTCCACAGATGAACACCTATATAGCGCGACCATCAAAGGCAGTTTCGACCCGCGGTTATATCCAACGAAGGCGGAGCTTCACCTGAAAGAAGGTGCACAAGTGATGTTTATAAAAAACGACCCAGAGGGTGAATTTGTAAACGGCACCATTGGCCACATCACGGAACTCCATTCTGATTCTGTAAAGATTTTTACTACTGAAGAAAACAAGCCACGGGAGATTTCCGTGACTCCAATGGAGTGGGAGATTCTGAAATACAAACAAAGTAAGACCGACCCGAACGACATCGAGGCGGAAGTGCTGGGTACTTTCGAGCAATATCCTCTGAAATTAGCGTGGGCGGTGACCATCCATAAATCGCAAGGCAAAACTTTCGACAAGGTCATCATCGACATGGGTCGCGGGGCTTTCGAATTTGGGCAAACTTACGTGGCACTTTCCCGTTGCCGAACTCTCGAAGGCATCGTCCTGAAACAAAAACTACAGCATAAAGATATTATGGTCGATGAAAGAGTCGTTGACTTTTACGAGCAGAATTTCAGAACCTGACACTAAAATTTCAACCTGAAATCACCGGAATCATCCATTGAAAAAATACATATTATGAACAAAATAACGCTGGCTTCCCTGCTTTTTTCCATGCTGTTTCTCTTGAGTGCCAATGAAGCACCAGCGGCTATCGCCAAAACGAAAGCCGGACTTTCTCAAATATTGCAGCCCGACCTGCCGGAGACTACAGTTGCAGCTAAGAAAATGACGAAGAAAGACCACC
>CAZPHZ010000434.1:0-2493 GCA_964586035.1 uncultured Saprospiraceae bacterium | reverse complement strand
TTCCCCATTGTCTTCGCAAGAATACGCATTGTGTTTAGTTGGAAAATTCAGCGGCCTCAACGGGGATAGTTTCAGCGCAAATGTAAAAAAGGCATCCGCCAAGAATGGATTTAAAATACAAAGAATTTGGACAAGGTGAGCCAGTCATCATTTTGCATGGTCTTTTTGGCACCTTGGACAATTGGCAAACCATCGCCAAACAATTGGCCGAGGGTTACTCCGTTTTTATCATCGACCAACGCAACCACGGCCGCTCGCCACATGTAGCCGGCCACGACTACTGCCACATGGTGGAGGATTTGCGGGAATTCATGGAAAGCCACTGGATTTACAACGCCCATATTATTGGCCATTCGATGGGAGGGAAAACGGCCATGCAGTTCGCCCTCGAGCACCCCGGCATGGTGAATAAATTGGTAGTTGTGGATATTTCACCGAAAGCCTACACCGGCACTCATTACAGCATTTTCGAAGCGCTAATGCAGCTGCATCCCGAAAAAATAAAAGACCGCAACGAGGCCGATATTTTGCTGTCGCAAAAAATAGCCAGCAAGGCCGTTCGTCAGTTTTTATTAAAAAACCTGAGCCGCCGGAAAAGTGGGGGATTTGAGTTCAAGATGAACCTTCCCGTGTTGTACGAACATTACGACGACATTCTGGCAGCGGTCAGTGGTGAGCCATTTTCAAAACCTACCCTCTTCATCCGTGGAGGAAATTCCCGCCATATAGAATCGGGAGACGATGTAATGATCAAGGAATTATTCCCGGAAGCCCGTATCGAAACCATCGAAAATGCCGGCCATTGGGTTCATGCGGAGCAGCCGGCGGAGTTGCTGCGTTTGGTACGGACGTTTTTGGCCTAAAAGAAACGAGCTGTGTAGAAAGTGTTTTTGCAATAATAATTGTGCGATGTTTGGTGCCACCAACCATCCTATTCTTCAAACCTTCTAACTTTACCGCATGGAGTCACCTGCAAAGAAAAATGTGGATTACAAAGTGCTCGGAAGGGTCATTGCGCAAGCGCGGCCTTACCGGTTCATCCTGTTGGCTGCAGCGGCGTTAGGCGTTCTGTTAGCGCCCGTGGGCATCCTCAGACCCTACCTCGTGCAGCGGATGGTGGACGATTACATTTTCAAATATGACATCGGGGGATTGGGAAAAATGGCGCTTCTTTTTGTGGGGGTTTTGTTGTTAGAATCTGCGCTGCGTTACGTGTTTCTCTACGCTTCCAACTGGCTGGGCCAGGCGGTGGTCAGGGATTTGCGAACCAAGGTTTTCGACCACGTCACCTCGCTGCGGCTAAGTTATTTCGACCGCACTCCAATTGGCATTTCCACCACGCGAACCATCAATGACATCGAAAGCATCAACCAGATTTTTTCCCAGGGCATCATCACCATCATCGCTGATTTTCTGATGGTCATTGCCGTGCTGGCAGTCATGTTTATTGTGAGTTGGAAGCTTACACTGGTGTGCCTCACAACCATGCCTTTTTTAATTATTGCCACCTATATTTTTAAGGAAAAAGTAAAATCCTCTTTTCAAAAAGTGCGGGTACAGATAGCTCGTATGAATGCTTTTTTGCAGGAACGGCTCACCGGCATGCGCATTGTACAAATTTTCAATGCCGAAAAACAGGAGATGAGTAAGTTCAGGAAAATAAACCGCCTTTACACCCAAGCCAACCTCAATGCCATACTCTATTACGCCGTGTTTTTCCCGGTGGTCGAAGTTATTTCGGCGGCCTCTCTCGGCCTCATGGTGTGGTGGGGTGCCAAAGAGAGCCTCGGAAACGAAGTGTCGCTCGGTGCACTGGTGGCTTTTCCGCTATATCTGAATATGATGTTCCGCCCTATCAGGATGCTGGCCGATAAATTCAATACCGTGCAGATGGGTTTGGTAGCTGCCGAAAGGGTGTTTCAACTTCTAGACCGCAGGGAGGTCATGGAAGATGACGGTAAATACGCTCCGAAAGAGTTGAATGGAGCAGTTTCTTTTAAGAACATCTGGTTTGCTTATAATGGAGACGACTGGGTACTCAAAAACATCAGCTTTCATATAAATCCAGGCGAAACGCTAGCTCTGGTGGGAAGTACCGGCTCCGGCAAAACTTCCATTATCAGCATCCTCAACCGGCTTTACGAAACCCAAAAAGGAACCATTGAAATTGACGGTGTCAATATCCGCGACTTCCAGCTCGATATGTTGCGCAGTCATATAGCCGTGGTTTTGCAAGACGTCTTTTTGTTCTCAGGAACGGTGTTAGAAAATATCACGCTTCGCAACGAGGGAATTACCCGAGAGCAAGTGGTGAAGGCCGCGAGAATGATCGGCGCACATGCATTTATAAAAAAACTGCCCGGCGGCTACGACTACGAGGTGATGGAGCGCGGGGCTACTCTTTCGATGGGGCAGCGTCAGCTTATTTCATTCGTGCGAGCACTTGTTTTTAACCCCGAAATTCTCATTCTCGACGAGGCCACGTCATCCATT
>CAZPHZ010000433.1:0-2501 GCA_964586035.1 uncultured Saprospiraceae bacterium | reverse complement strand
ACATGAAGGATTGCGCTCAATTGCTGCCTGTCCGTCGGTTCAGATTGTAGGTACTTGCGGATGCACAAGCCGGGCTGAAATTTACTGCGGAAATGATTTTTCAGCAGCCCGCACCGTTCCGAAATCCATAAGAGAAGAAATCTGTACAATTATGGAGAAAATCGGCCTTTTCATGGGCGCCAAAGGCTTTTTGGGTCTCTTTGGTATGGATTTCCTCCTAAACGGCGACGAGGTGCTGGCTCTGGAGATAAACCCGAGGTTTCAGGGGTCAACCATGCTGTTATCATTACTGCAAGTGGACAGGGACGAAGTCCCCCTGGCAGCGCTTCACGTGATGCAGTTCTTGGGCCTTACAGAAGAATTTACTCAGGATTTTTTAGAACAATCCAAAAGGATTTACCGGACGCCTTATGACGGTGCTCACTTAATTGTCCACAGCTTGAAAGATGAACCTTGCTGTATCGAGCACGATATAAAAGCGGGTATTTACACACTTGAGAATAACTCTATCGAGCGGGTTCGAAATGGAACGACCTATCGTGAGATCAAAAGTCCCGATGAGTGGTGTATCCTGGGCAATCTTCCCAAAATGGCGACTAAAATTTGCAAAGAAGCCCGTTTTGCCATGATACAAACACGCAAAAGCGTTCTGGACAGCCGCTTAAAACAACTGGAGCCTTATGCTGCGACCTTTGTAAATGAATTACAGGGTCGCTGCAGAATGCTCCCCTTTAATGGAGGTAGTGAATGGAACCTTTTTCACCGGAAACGTACGATATAAAACAACGTTTTGTCGAGCTGTACTCCCTTGGCCATGAGGGACCTACAACCGAGGCGCCGTTTTATCTTCACGCTCTTGGCTTCGACAGCGAACCGGGCAAATTTGGCGTAGAACTCATCTCTTCTTTCAACAAAATGGCACAAAAAGATGAAGAACTTTCCAAATACGCCGTACAGCTTCCTGATACCCATCGTTTCCCAGATACGATTATTTTGATTGATGCCTCAAACGACCGGCTTCCCACAGGTCCGGAATCCTTTCGGGTATTGAAGGATGAAATCAAACGATTGGGTATTAAGGCGCATTGTCTTCTCGTGAATACCAAAGAAGAGCTGTTGGCGGCTGTCAATGAAAACCCGACATCTGCCTTGGTTATCAGCGAGTGCGTTGATTCCAGTGCATACAACATCGAAGTTCTGGACATTCTCGAGGATATGGGTGTTGTCGTGCTGCCCGGAAGAGTCACGGCACCCGGATCTATATTTTCCAACAAGGGGAATACTTACCAAATGCTGCAAGATGCGGGTCAAGAAGACTTGCTGGCGCGTTATGTCACTGTCCCAGCATCGCAAATGAACACATCGCAAGTCGTTTCGACGATTTTAGATAATGTCGATAAATTTTCTCAACCTTGGAATACAAGTCGTTTTTTCGTGAAACCGGTCACCGGCGGCAGCGGCGTCGGGGGGTTCCGGATCTCGCGTACAAACAGCGGATATTACGTTCCCGACCTTTCCAAGGTCACCGGAGATGCTTTGGAAATACTTCCCATACGCATGGATGTGGATCCGAAAGACGATCATCGACTTGAAGAACTTTTGTGGATTTTCTCTTTGTTTTCATCCGATCCATACTACAACAAACAGTACATGTGGGTGAATTTGGAAACGCTGAAAAATCGTTATGAAACCGGAGATGACCGGGAAGCACTCAGACAACATCTTTTAAAAACAGCGGCCGTCCAAACAGCCATGGCTGAAAAGAGAAGTCTTGAGCGTGACAGTATGCACGCAAAACTTGAAGCAGCGATCAGGCGATATGAAACACATTTTTCAAAGAGATATGATCCTGTGTTCTGCGAGCATATCGATTTTGGTGCGTGGGGGCTCAGGGCTCATTACCGCCTCACCAGACAGAGCATACAGTTAGAGTCTATATACGCCAGGATTTTTCAGCTGGCTCTGACCGAAGAAGGGGTGAGTTATGTCGGTTCCGACAATATTTCCAACAAGCATACCGGAATGCTCGAGTCGGTGCGGCTTACGCCGATTAAAGAAACCATGGTGAATACGGTAGGTGGGCGCACGGCTTTTTTGGATCTTCTCAAAAGAGGGGGCCTTGCCGCTTCGGCGCTGGTCGCCACTCAGGAGCCTGAGTTGCGCTGCCGTATCCCCGTTCGCTGCCAGTTGGACATCGCACCTATTGATGGAAAAATAGGAGAAGGCAACGCTGACACCGCCAGAGGGCAGGCCCTGGGGACACGATGGCCCGACTTTGCGGCAAACATGCAAGAGTGGTTCCAGGATTGCTTAAAATACTACTCCATGCGAAAGTCGAAATCCGGCTAAAAAAAGCATGACCCCTGTTTTGCGTACCTTTCGAGACAATGTCCTGTTCCTCAAACACAACCTCAATGCCCAGGCCATCGGTTCTTTGCGGGCGGAGTTCTCAAGCTTGAAAGGGGAAATCAACGGTTTGATCAAAAATATGAATGAAGCCA
>CAZPHZ010000432.1:0-2522 GCA_964586035.1 uncultured Saprospiraceae bacterium | reverse complement strand
AGCAGCCGCCTCCTAAGCGGCAGGTCAGAGGTTCGAATCCTCTCGGGGTCGCCATCACTGAATAATTTCTTTGGAATCATTGGATAAATCAGGCTTTGTGGAAACCTACATAAGCGAGTTTCCAAAATTTGTTCTTGTTTCAGCCTTTTCAAGAATTCTCCGCTTGTTGGCTTCGCGCGTGTAGTTCTCAATTTCCTTGAGAGTGATATGTCCTGTCCACGCTGCAATTTCGTGGATACTGGCTCCAGCTTCAGCAAGCTTAATAGCCCGTGCCTTGCGCAACCCATGAGCGATGCATTCCTTTGGCAACCCGGCTTTATCGGCCATTTCGCTCATCCATTGGCTGATGCCTTTTTCTGATCGCGGATTTCCATACCTCGTAAGGATGAATTGCAATGTGTCTGGGGCTATTTCTTTTAAGTTTTCTTGCAGATGAGAATAGTCATGCTGAAACGGCTGCATCCATTCCGGCAACTGACAGGTGAATGGAATAACAACTTTGCCGCGCGTTTTCTCTTGGGTGAAAGCAATCCAGCCTGTCGGATCAATCATCTGAAAACCAAGTCGACGTGCATCACCACACCGTGCGCCGGTCCAGAAAAACAATTCGAAGGCTATACGAGCCGGGCTGCCGATTTTATGGAATTTGCGATATTTTGTAATTTCTGCATCGGTCCATGGATGATGGCCTTCTGAGCCCGGCAATTTCACCCTGATATGGGCTGCTGGGCTTTCTGAAATCCAGTTCTCCTCGACAGCATGGTTCAAGATGGCCCGCCAAACCTTTAGCCGATTCTTCGACGCATGTGGGGCCATCCCTTTAAGGTCGTTCTTAATGTGTCGAATTTGAAGATCGGCAGGTCACACTTTCTGGAACCGGGAAGCTTTTCTCCTCGCCGCTGAAATACATGGCGTCACCATTGACCGCCGAAAGGACTGGTCATTTTACGTTTGATATGAACGCGGTTTGAATTTTTTTACCGGGGCTTGAAAATAAGGCAAATATGTTGTCTACGTTCGCCAAGATTTTAACATTCACTATCGTTCCGTCGTTATTAGGAATAAGTGTAATTTCAATCGAACCAACTACGGCAAATGTTCTATAACGGGCCGATATTTGATAAATAGTTTTATTTGTTTTAATTTTTGAAAACTTTCCGTGCTGAAGTGCAGAATGACACATCCCAAGGGCAGTATCTCTATCATGATTGAGTGAGAAGGTTGTATCGGTCGATTTTCTAATTGCCATCGGTCATGTAACTCTATCAATAATTCCAGATTGATGCATTTTCATAGAAGTGGTCCTGCTTTTCCGAACAGGTTTGCGGCTGAGCTAAGGAGCATTCAGTTTAATTTTCATGCCACTTTCATCGGACCACTGCCGTAAAAGTTTACCTCCTCTGGAGTTCGCCTTTCAAGGGCTGTGTGGGACCCAGGGCGTAATGCCGCAGTTGATCAGGGCAATGCGATAGGCGTCGCTATAGTATCCCTTGTCACCGAGCATTTCCTTTGCGGGACGTAAAACCGGCAGCAAGTTGGCCGCGCCTTTGTGGTCGGATTGCTGGCCCTCGGTTAGCAAAAGCCGCACCGGACGGCCGTCTCCGTCGCACACCGCATGCAATTTTCTGTACAGCCCCCCTTTTAATACACTAAAAGCCGTGCGATGCACTTCAGGCAAATGCGGGACCAATCCCAGTTATCATTTTCCGTAAATTTTTGTTCCCAAAGGGCAACGAATGTACAGCTCAACGTTCTTGTCAGTTAGATATACCAAAGCTGTATTCGGATCAGATCCAGGATCAGGTTTGAGAAGCAATACGCGGTAATTCCACGTTTCACCTTCACCCCTGCAGTAAGCTTGATAGAGCATGGCATTGGGCATCCCGTTTACAGCCACTGGGTTCGTCAATTCGCACGAACTCTCCCAAAAGTATATTGTATTACCACTTACGGCTATTCTGGTACCAGAGTATTGGGTCTCACACTTTTGTTCGGAATAGTCATAGACACCATCGAAATTTCCGCCCTGGGCAAATGCAGGACAAAAAAATGAATAGGCCCAAAGCGACAAGTCTCATAAGGTCCATGTTTTTCACTTTATCTTCGTTACCACATACTGAGGGACAGCCTAGGTCGTCTTTTGGTTTGGTGCAGCCTATGGGCCGGATCAACCACCGTCTTGTTGCAAGGTTTGCTAATAGCAACCTGCTAGCCCGACGCCTAAGCGCGAGCAGACATATTCAAGAAGACCATATCACGTCTGGAGGTTAGCAACTAGATTGAATTATTCCATTGGAGTGCCGACAATGGGGGTGTCTCATTGCCTCTATGAAATCCACATAGTTTCCAAACCACCTTGTAAGTCATTGATTCTTAACGCTACCAATTGCAGTGGGTTTCCAACTTAATATACTGATAAAGATGAATAAACGAAGACCTCTCGGGGTCGCCAATCGTGGAATGAACGGGATACGGGCGGGGCCGGAATTCTGCCGGGTCGTCCGGGCGAACGCAGGCTACCC
>CAZPHZ010000431.1:0-2527 GCA_964586035.1 uncultured Saprospiraceae bacterium | reverse complement strand
CAATAACCACCGAGGAAACCGCGCCGAATGGGCAAAGTGAGTTTTTGGATAAAATTCGCGCATCTCTTGATAACGTTTCAACGATGATGTCCTCCGCAGATATTGCGAAGGCTACAGATTTAGCAGCTGCAAAACTTTCAAGTTTCAACTGATCAGAATAGATGCAAGTGCAAAAAGTTGGAAAATCTAGACCCAGGTGGTCTAAGGTTGAGGCGCAGTTCAGGGCGCACAGCACAATCGCCAACAGAATTTCCAGACATTTGGTTATAGTACCTAAACTTGATTAGCGGCGGGTTTGTGATTAGCGTCTACTCCATGCGGTATATGCGGACGCCTTCTGTACTGAAAATTATTTTGGCCGTTTCTTTCTTTGGCTTACCCCCCATTGTTGCCACGGCGGGCTCGATTTCCATCCCTACCGATTGGGTAAGAGTTACGGACACAATTCAGTTGTATGATGCAAATTACGCAAAAACCGTTTGCCCTAAATGCCGGGCCAAAGCGGAAGATGTGGCCAAAAAAGCAAAACGGCTGCGTCGCTATCTTGAGGCCATTAACAAACGCTCTCTCGACTTCCCGAACAATATGGCCGGTATCATGCAAACCCGTCGTGATCAGGCGAGATTCAAAAAAGACCTACACCAGAGGTTGGCCGATTTGGCTGCGGTAAAAAAACAGTTCAAGGCCCTGATGGCGGATATAAAGCAGATACAACTGGACACAGGTACTGTGGTTGGCACGGGAACCGAAACCGAACTCACCAAATCACAAATTCCTACGCAAGTTGTAAATACCGGCAGGTATTTTATTGAAACCGCGTTGCGAATAACCGAATATTTCGTGAATGGGAAACCGGCGAATAGCCTGACCGAGGACAAAAATGGTGAATCGTCGTTAGAAAATATTGGTAAAAACATCAAAGAGGTCAATGCTTTTACGGCATTATCAAAGAACGGTCAGGCCCTAAAACTTTATGCAAAAGCCATGCGTTTGGAAAAGGCAATTCGGCAATTGCAGGAGTTGATCAAAATCACCCGCGAAAACAATGTGACCCCTGCGGAATTTCGCCAACTCGACAGTCTTTACAGCGCCTTTAATCGGGCACTTGCCGAGCAGGCTCTGTGTGAGAAAAAGTATAGAGACCAATGTAAAAAAACAGATGACAGCATTATAGGCTCCACCGGATCAAAGATAGACTGGTCGGAATTCGGGCTGGTTGACCGCTCTGCAATTGACATCAAGGATTTGATTGCAGAACCGATGCCGGGATTGATCCCCGGCGAGTCTATTGATCCTCTTGAAAGTACATCCGGCTTGCTGCCCGATAGCTTTTCGTTTCAAAAGCCCGCCGCTCAAGAAACACAACCAATAGAACCTGAAACAGGTAATGATGATGTCACGCAAATGAACCCGAGCGATGAGCCGAGTTATCCTGTCTCACCGGATAAAACGCTTCTCCCCCCCCATTTCGACTTGGGTGCCCCGCAAGGTATACCACGTCCAGCCGTGCCCGCGCTTTCACCGAAGATGGCGGCAGAAATGAAAAAATTAGAAGGTATTCTAAAGGTCTATCCAAATATAACACCAACAAAATTTCGCACGGTCTGCGAAACCGTGGCGCAAATCTGTGAGCGCTACCGTGATGGACCGGCCCGAGAAAAATGCTTAGCCAGCAAAGATTTGGCACAAGAAGCCGCCAGTTGTCGCGCTGAACAGGCGGGAAAAACATGCAGGACTCGTTGCAACTCTGTCAAAGACCGCATCAGGGCGGGCGAGGTTATCAGGCGGCTGTCGTTGAACGAAATACGAAAACAGGTGCCGTTTACCACGCAGAACATGAATTTACGACTGTATGCTCAAGAAGCCGAAATTTTGAGCATTAAGCAACAACTTGAAAAAATTGTGGAGGGAGCCAACACACCTCAGCTTGTTCTGTATCAAAACCCGAAAACCTTGCAATTACTGGTCGCGGACCCTGCCGATATTGGCATTGATTCAGAATTCATCCCTTTGGCCCCCATGGCCATTTTTCCGGTTGGGGAAGCACTTGAACGCCAAAAGGCTTTGACCGTTGACCTGGCTGAAGCTCAGGATAATTTGAAAACCCTTGGCAAAGAAGCTCTAAACCTGCACCAACGTTTGGCGCACATGCTGGAATATTGGCGCCTCGACGCCACAAATGCAGATTGTACAGCAGCGAATGCTGAAAAAATGCGTAAAGACTGCCAGACAGAATGCGAAGGTGGACCTGCCGAAAATCTTTACCAGTTCACTGAAGGCTTAATGAGCTACTCAAGTTGCTATAGCTCTAAAATAGAGTTGCCGCTGGTTAAAGGGGTAAAGAATTTCTACGTCTTTCAAATTTACCTCGACGCGACGGTCAATCAGTAAAGGTAATGGCACCACCTGCATTTGAGGATAATCAATCTCAAAACGAACCAGGGCCTTCATTGCCCAAGCCACTCCGACGTCCCATTTAATGTGACAATGGACACTGTGCTGCAAAAATCAAACTTCTGATACATAG
>CAZPHZ010000430.1:0-2535 GCA_964586035.1 uncultured Saprospiraceae bacterium | reverse complement strand
CACTTTTAACCATGAGAATAAGTGTGCACGAAGTAGGGGACACATGTGCCACATGATGGGACAAATGTTGCATTGGGCTGATAATTTGCTAGGGGAGGCTTTTTCGGAAGGGTGGCATTTCCGTTATTGGAGGCTCATCGACCCCGTCACGGTTTTTCCCCGGTACTTTATGCGGTAAAAATAGACCCCGGCTGCGCCCAACTGTGCTGCATCGACGGGAACGATTTGCTGACCAGTGGTCATTGACTCATCCGCAAGCACGGCCACCCGTTTGCCGGAGGCATCGAAAATCTCTAAAGTCACGTGCCCCGGTTTCGGCAATTCGAAGACGATGTTCGTCCGGCTGTGAAAGGGGTTGGGTACGGCGTCTTCCACAAAAAGTCCGGTGAAATTCTGCTGTTCTTTCACGTCTGTCAGCCCTTCCCCTGCAATAGCGATGGCCACGGGGAACTGGCCGGTGGGGATATTGCTTCCCGCAGTATTGGTGCCCGTATTGATGGGGGTGACGCCGCCTCCCTGCACATTGGCCGTGTAGGCCGTATTGCCATTGGGCGTCACCACCACGTCGATGGGGTTGCCGGGCACGGTGATGGAAGCGATGACTTCATCGTTGGAAGTCTGGATGACGGTGACCGTACTTTCAGCGTTATTGGTCACGTAAGCCTTTTGGCCATCCGGGCTGAAAGCCACCGAAGTCGTAAACGCTCCAACACTGAAAGTATTCGTCACGGTATTATTTGCCGTGTTGATGGCCGAAACGGAACCCCCGAGACGATTCACCACATAAGCCTTGCTGCCATCGGGGTGCACCGCAACACGATAGGGGTTGAGCAGACCGGTGATGGTGGTCACCACGGAATTATCACTGGTGTGGATGACGGCTACTGTGCCTCCGGTGGCATTGGTGGCGTAGAGAGTGCTACCATCGGGGCTGATACTCACGCCATTACCTCCGGCACCGATGGTGGTTTCTACCGAGTTATTTGAAAGATTGATGACCGATGTGGTAGCATCGGCTTCATTGCCCACATACGCCCACAGTCCGTCAGGTGAAATGGCCACATCGTTGGGCTGCATGCCCACGGTAAGGTTGGTCACGATGCTATTGTTCGTGAGGTTGACGATGGAGGCGGTATTCGCTGCCTGAATGGTCACCACGGCGCGGGCACCATCGGGCGACACGGCGATATTTGTCGGCATATTAAAGGGCGAAATGGTGCCCACGACATTGTTGTCCTGGGTGTTGATGATGGAAATATCGTTGCTCAATTGGTTGACGACGTATGCAAACGGCTGGGCGGTGAGAGCTGTTCCGGCGAGCATAAACGCCGTAAATATCAAGCCCCAACAGGATAGTTTTTCTAATGGTTGAAATTTTTTCATAATTGTTTTTATTATTCAAACCTATAAGGTTTCGAAAATCTTATAGGTTTTGTCCGGGGAATTATTCCGCGTTATTTTTTTTCAATCTGTACCAATTTCCCGGTTGCTTTTTCTTTCAGCAACAATTTCTTCGAGCCATCGGGCATCACTTCCTCTTTCAGCAGCCAATGGTCCTGGTCGTATTCCACCTCTTTCTGCACCTGCACGGCTTCGTCTGGCAGGCCGCGCCATTCTTTCAGGGTGACGGGTTCCCATTTTTTCGATTTGGCGGAGCGGTAGGCGGCGTCCATTATTTCGTTGACGACGTAGCCGTCGTAAAAAGTTTCGACGGGCTGTTTGTCCTGCTCCATCGAGTTGAACATGTCGGTGAACATGTGGTTGTAGCCGAGGTCGTTGGTCTCGTCGCCGACGGGAAAGAGCCAGCCGGAGGCCGACTCGGCTTTTTCGGCCACATAGCCTTTGTTGCCGGGAGCCGTGAACATTTCGAAGCCTGTGCGCAAAAAGTGGTTGAGCCAGATAGTGCCGTCGGTGCCCATCACCTCGTCGCGCAAGTCCATGCCGCCGCGGAAGGTCCACGATACCTCGAACTGGCCGATGGCGCCGTTGGCATAGCGCACCAGGCCGATGGCGTGGTCTTCGGCATCGATGGGTTTCACCTGCGTATCGGCCCAGCACATCACCTCCACCGGGCGCACATTTTTACCGATAAAACTCCGGGCAATTTCAATGCAGTGGCAGCCGAGGTCCACGAGGGCGCCGCCGCCGGCCTTTTCGATGTCCCAAAACCAGGGACTGTGCGGGCCGGGATGGGTTTCGCGGCTTTTGGCCCACAGCACCCGCCCGACGGCACCCTGCCGGATGGACTCGACGGTGCGCAGGGTTTTGGGCGTGTACACGAGGTCTTCCAGATAGCCGGCGAAAACGCCCGCCTTTTCCACGGCCTCCACCATTTTCCAAGCCTCTTCGCCGCTGCGGGCGAGGAGTTTGGTGCACATGATGCCTTTGACCGCCTCGGCAGCGGCCGTGGGCGCGCGGCACAATCGGGCACACACCCGGCCCCTGCGCCGGAGTGGCACGTGCCCCGCGCCACCCTCGCCGGCGTAGAGCCGGCGCCGCGCACGCGCCGGTACGCCGCGCTGCCCGACAACAGAG
>CAZPHZ010000429.1:0-2541 GCA_964586035.1 uncultured Saprospiraceae bacterium | reverse complement strand
AATATAAATAATGAAAATCTTCTTTTCCACGGAAGATATTTCGCTCCGCTGGAGCCAGTATCTGGGAGAACTTAACGGCCCTGCCCCTGCGCCCACTCGGTGAGGGGGGGAGTTGGTAATCCAGGCAAGTAAGAATCCTCTTGGCCGGAATTTTCAAAGAGATGGACCTCTGGAAAGAAATATTTCCTCATTTTTTTTGCGGTTTACCGATTTGATGGGTCGAACACGGGCGTTGCCGGCGGCATAAAATGACAACTCCCTCTATGGAACTGGAGGTTAAAAGGCAGGTAGTTATTCACCTGCAACGGGCAGGCTTTTTTCGCGAATATTTCAGGGTGCTGTCAGCGGTTCAGGAAACACCTTCCCGGCGCTGCCCTTTGCGGATAATTTTTTTGCTGTCCCTGCCTTTGACCACGCCGAGTTTTTCGTCGAGCCAGACGATGGCGCCGGTGGGGCAGCGCTGAATGGGGGCCTGTGTGTGGTGGTTTTCGGAATAGTTGACCACGGGCAGGTTGCTGATCATTTTGATTAAATCGCCCGGCGCGTCCATGGCGCATCGGCCGCAGGCGGTGCAGGCCACTTCGCATTCTTCCAGTATTTCGTCTCCCTGTTCCAGATTCTTGCAGTTGACCCAGAGGCGGTGGCTGACGGATTGGAGGGAAAACAAATCTTTGGGGCACACTTCCACGCAATCGTTGCAGGCCGTGCATTTGTCCACATCCACCACCGGCAGGCCAAAGGCATTCATGGTGATGGCGTCGAAATCGCAAACCGCCTCGCAGTCGCCATGACCGAGGCAGCCCCAAAAGCAACCTTTGCCACCGCCGGAAACCAGCGACGCAGCCTGGCAGGATTTTATGCCCTGATAGCGGGCGCGGGTAATGGCCACATTGGTGCCGCCGGCACATGCCAGGCGCGCGACGCGTTTTTCTTCGGCTCCGAGGTCCACGCCGAGAAAACTGGCGATGGCGGCCCTGCCGTCGTCGCTGCTGACGGTGCATTTGCCGGGCAGGGCCTTTCCCGAAACTAACGCCTCCGCAAAGGGGCGGCATCCGGGGAAACCGCAGGCGCCGCAGTTGGCATGAGGCAGCATGTCGTCCACAGTGTCGATGCGTGGGTCTTCATACACGTGCAGCTTTTTGTTGGCCACGACGAGCATGATGGCCAGCAGCAGCGTCAGGCTGCCTAATGCTATGAGTGCGGTGATGGTGGTCATTTTACAGTGATGAGGGTTGCGGAAGGTTGATAAAGGTTGAGGAGGTTAAGAGGAGTTAAAATATACCATATCAACCTTCCAAACTGTTATCGGCATCAATAAATCACTTCCGCCCATTTTTTGCCGGCGATAAGTTCGGCTTTTCGGGTTTTCCATTTTTCTTTCGAGCCGAGGATATTGGAAAATGCCTTGTCGAGCAGGTCTTTCACCTTTTCGTACCCGGCCACATAAACATAGGTATTCGTTTGCTTCAGCAATTCCAATATTTCGGCAGCGCGGTCTTCGATGGCGGTATCCAGGGCGATGGGGTCTTCCATGTGCGGCCGCGGGCTGAGGGCGTGAAAAGCCTCGAAGGTGGCCTCGTCGTAGTAGTTGGCCAAGTCGCCGTCTTTGTCGTTCATATAGAGCAATTCCAGGCCGCTGCGGGCGCCATAGAACAGGCGGATTTTACCCTTCCAGTCTTTCACGTTTTTGTAAATGTGTTTCACAAAAGCGCGGAAAGGTGCGATACCCGTGCCGAGGCCCACGAGGATGAGGTTGGAATCTTTGTCGGCCGGCACTGCGAAGGGCAGGGCATGTGGCCCGGTGATGGTAATTTCATCGCCTACTTTGCGGTCGCAGAGGTAGTTGGAGGCGATGCCCTGGTAAAGTTCGCCGCTGAATTCGTCCACATACGAGCACCTTTTTACCAAAAAAGTGAGGAGAGGTTTGCCGTTTTTTTGAGAGGGCAGGTCGGACACACTGTAAATACGGTGGTGCAGTAGGTTGCCGAATTCGCCCGATGTTTTCACCAGCACGCCGAAACTCTGGTCCACCTGGCATTGAAAGCCAGGCTGTATTTCCAGTGTAATTTCCCGCACTTCTTCTGTATCTGAAGGGGTCAGGCGATCGGTTTTTTTAATGGTTGCCTTGTAACTGTTTTCAGTGTTGAAGTCTGCTAAATGTGCCATAATTTATTTTTTTGCGATAAATTTTATCTTTTTTCATTTCCGGTGGTGAGCGCAAAAGAGCCTCATTCCGCCGAAACCTGTTTGTTCTTTTTCTCGCAGGCTGTCGTGCATCCGCAATTTCCGCAACTCCGGCGCTCCGCCAGCACGTCTTCGTCGGAGATGTAACCGGAAAAGGTATTTCCCCAAAGGCGCTGTACGATGAACCACAAGACCATGAGTCCTGCTATTCCGCCGGCAGCTATGAGTAATGAGTTTAGCATTCTTTATTTTATTTTTAAAAATTCAACTCCGTTGAAAAGGTTCATCCTCAACCCCCTCAACCCCCAGGGCTGTTAAGTTCTTTTTTCAAAGCCCCAGAGGGGCGGAATATTGGTA
>CAZPHZ010000428.1:0-2596 GCA_964586035.1 uncultured Saprospiraceae bacterium | reverse complement strand
CCCTCGCCCTGTACCCGCCCTCCCGGCACTTTGCGCAGGTGGTCCACCAGCGTTAGCGATACTTCCGGGTTTTCGATAGTAGCTGCATCTTTAGGCTTTGGCTGCTCAGTTGCCGTTTTTTGGGAAACTTGGCAACCACACGATACAACCACCATTGCTATTCCTAAAAAGCAATTGATTAATTTCATTGCCAGAAGATTTTTCATTACAGCCCCGTCGTATTCTCCCTCCCGCTTTGCGCAAACTCCAACGCACTCATGCGCACGGGCATCAACCCGTGAAATACAGGTAAGCGCTCAAAATCAGCAATATAACCAGACAGGAGAACACAATATCCCAGACGGTATAACTCGCCTTGTTTTGCGCACGGTGTTCTGCCGTGAGCGTACCGAAGGTCAAACCGCTGATTCTTTCGTAAAGCGGGGATTCTGTTGCATAACTCACTGCCACCATGGTGAAAGAGCAAACGATGAAAATGAGCAGGCTGTAATATTGGAAAAAGATATTGTTGATGACCCAAAAGAAGGACCCCTCTTCATACGTCACACCGGACAACGCTACCGGGGTGTCGATGGCCAGCCTGAAAAGCCCCATGGCAAATCCTACTCCGAGCGTGGCGAGGCACCCCTTTGTATTTAATCTTTTGTTGAAAACACCGAAGAAAAACACAACGAATATGGGAGGAGCGAGGTATCCCTGCACGGTTTGCAGGTAGTCGTAGAGTCCGCGGCTACCTCGAATAACCGGAATCCATGCAAGACCGATGAGCACCATCACCGCCGTAGCAATACGGCCGATGCGCACGAGGTTCTTTTCAGAAGTGCCGGGCTTGAGTTTTGAGTAAAAGTCCATTGTGAAAAGGGTGGACGAAGCATTGAAAACGCCAGCCAGAGAACTCATCAGCGCAGCCAGCAGCCCCGCCACCACCAACCCCCGGATACCGGGCGGCAAAATAGTAGCCACCAGCAGCGGAAAAGCCTGCTGGGCGTTGGCTCTTATCAGTTCACCATCGGGTCCTATCATGGCGGAATTCAGGATGTCGTTCTGGCCACTCGATGCGAGCGCAAAGCAAATCATTCCGGGGATGATAAAAATGAACACCGGCAACAATTTGAGGCAGGCAGCGGCGATGGTACCGCGGCGGGCTTCGGTAAGGTTGGCGGCAGCAAGTGTGCGCTGCACGATGTATTGGTCCGTACACCAATACCACAACCCAATGATGGGTGCGCAAAACAGCATGCCCACCCAGGGATAGTTACCATTGAAATACCACGCCATTTGGGTACTGGTTTTTATGGGTGCCCAGGTACCCTCCATTCCTGCCGGCACAAGTGGTTTCCACAGGTTGAACATTTCTGTTCCACAAATCCGCCGGAGTTCTCCCCAACCACCGAGGGCTTCGATACCGTAATAGGTCACGAGAATGGAACCGAGAATGAGAATGACGGTTTGCAGGGCCTCGGTATAAGCTACCGCTTTCATCCCACCCAAAATGGTGTACAACCCGGTGAGCACGATGACGAGGATAGACCCCACCCAAAAACTGTCGAGCCCCATAAAATTCACTTCCGGCAGGAGAACTCCGAAAACGATGCCTCCGGCGAAAATACCCACGGCCACTTTGGTCAAAACATAAGCTACCAGAGAAATGAGGGAGAGCACCCACCGCGCTGTGGGGGAATACCGGCGCTCCAGAAACTCCGGCATGGTGAACACTTTGGAGCGCATGTAAAAAGGCGCCAAAACCCACCCCAAAACCAGCAGACACCATGCGTGCAACTCGTAATGTGCCATGGCCACTCCGTCGGTTGTCCCCGACCCGGCCAGACCCACCAAATGCTCCGAACCGATGTTGGATGCAAAAATAGACGCACCTATCACGAACCAACTCAAGTTGCGGCCCGCCAGAAAATAATCATCGGAAGTGTCTTTGTTCCTTTTAATCACCCACCAGGCAAGGCCGAGAATGATCGAGAAATAAGCAAGAATGACAATCCAGTCAATGGTAGCTAATGTAGTCATATCTGTTTTGTTAAGTTGGTTAAATAACCTGGTATGAATGGAAGGGCAAAATAGGAAGTATTTCCGGGCAAGTTTACAATTTGTGATTTGTATCACAAAATTAGCCGCAACCTTTTGCAGCAATGACCACGTATGCTATGCCTGAGCCTGTGATTGAAGAGCATGGGATGGCTAATAAGTTGCATCAAATCTGTTTCTGGAAAGTGTGAACTCATGTCAGCGAATTATCCACGCTATAAAAAATGTTGGCAGTTACAGCTGCTATCAAGTAAAAATGCGGCCCGTCACCGGTAAATCTTCACCAAAAAAATCAATACAAATTGATCCGGTACCCGTATTAGTAGAACCAATGGTATTTTTGAGGTCTTTCGCAATGCGATAAATCAGCAGTACCACAGAATCTCAATTATAGCCAGGCTTTCTAATACTATTAACCTTTGCACCCTGGTGCTTAACACCTCTTGAACAACAGTTTTTTTTTAGAATCATTTGTATGTGAGAAATTAAAGGGCAAGTCAGGTTGAGAAGGTTGAGAAGGTTGAGAAGGTTGAGAAGGTTGAGAAGGTTGAGAAGG
>CAZPHZ010000427.1:0-2615 GCA_964586035.1 uncultured Saprospiraceae bacterium | reverse complement strand
CTGGCAGCAGCCTTTTCCGAGACGGGTCACCATTTCGTGTCCATACGCACCGGGAACGTCAAAGGCGATGGTGGTGTCTATGGCGATGTCAAAATCAGGGTCTATAAAGTGAGCGGAAGAAACGGCTCCTCGCATCCCCACCTCTTCCTGCACGGTGAAAACGCCGTACACATCGTACGGCACGGTGGTCTTTTGCAATTCACGCAGCGCTTCGATGAGTATGAAAACCGATACCCGGTTGTCGATGCTTTTGCTGTTCACGCAATCACCTAACTCGATGAGTTCGCGCTCGCGTGTGATGGGATCTCCCACGGAGACGATTTTTTCCACGTCTTCTTTTTTCATGCCCAGGTCCACGAAATAGTCCTGAAGCTGAGGAGCTTTGTTGCGCTCATCGGGTTTCATGATGTGGATGGGCTTGCTGCCCATGACGCCCATAATGTCCTTTTTTCCATGAACGATGACGCGCTGAGCCGTCAGGGTTTTGGCGTCGAAACCTCCGAGTGTATGAATGCGCAAATACCCGTCGTCGTCGATGTGGGTGACGATGAAACTGATTTCGTCGAGATGGGCGGCGAGCATCACTTTTTTTGCCTCGCGCCCCTTTTTCAGGGCAATGAGGTTGCCCATATTATCCACCGAAACCTCATCCACCAAGGGTGTCACCTCGTTGATAACGAATTCGCGAATGCGCTGTTCGAATCCCGGAGCGCCTGGGATTTCACATATTTTTTTGAGAAGAGCTACGTTTATCATCAGTTGGCAGTTATCGGTTATCAGTTCGCAGTTTTACCTATGAGTAACATTGCATGAAGCCAAAAGGCCTGAATCGAATCATCCCTGTTGTACGCCGATTGCGCGGCGAAGTTAGAAGAATGTTGCCAATTTTAAAGACTTTTGCACTTGGTCAGCCACGGGCACTTTGCACTCCAAAATGTTAACTGCCGGCTGCTAACTGCCAATTTTACAATGTCATTACTCAAAAAACTCGCAGGCGAAACCGCCATTTACGGACTCAGTTCCATCATCGGCAGGGTATTGTTCTACCTGCTGACGCCGCTGTACACCCGGCTTTTTCTTACGGGTGAATACGGTATCGTCTCCGAGCTGTATGCGTTGACGGGGTTCCTGATGGTGTTCTTCATCTACCGCATGGAGACCGCCTTTTTCCGTTTTGGTACAGATACTAAAAATCGGGAAGAGACCTTTTCAACGGCATTGTGGTCGGTTACCGGCACTACTTTATTATTGGCCTCGGTACTGCTGGTTTTTTCAGGAGAAATAACGATTTGGTTAGATTATTCACCCGAACAAAGCATCTACATCACCATCTTCGGGCTGATATTGGCATTCGACACTTTGGCAGAAATTCCAATGGCCAGGTTGCGGCTGGAAAACCGGCCCCTGCGTTTCGCCGCCATCCGCCTCACTGGTATCGGGCTAAGCATCGGCTTCAACCTCTTTTTTCTGCTACTTTGCCCATGGCTGCTGCGGCAGGGCATCGCCACGGATTTTATCGGAAAAATATACGACCCGGAATTTGGCATCGGGTATATTTTTCTATCGAATCTCATTGGCAGCGCGTCTGTGTTGCTTTTGTTGACGCCAGAAATCCGAAGAATAAAATGGAACTTCGATCCGGTACTTTGGCGGAAGATGTTCGTCTATGCCGCCCCGCTCATTATCGCCAGTCTCGCCGGCATCGTCAACGAAATGCTCGACCGGGAGTTGCTGAAACAACTGCTGCCCGGCACCACGGAAGAAAATCTTTCCCAAATCGGCATCTATTCCGGCTGTTACAAATTGGCGATGCTGCTGAGCCTGTTTACGCAGGCTTTCCGCTATGCGGCCGAGCCTTTCTTTTTTGCGCACGCAAAACACAAAGACGCCAAATGGCTGTACGGCCAGGTCACCAAGTTTTTCACGATTTTCGGGGCGCTGGCATTTCTCGGCGTCATGCTCTTCCTCGATGTATTCAAATATTTTATCGACGAGCCGTACTGGGTGGGGTTAGGCGTGGTGCCCATCCTGCTCATGGCCAACCTTTTCCTCGGCCTGTATTACAACGTCTCCATTTGGTACAAACTCACCGACCAGACCATGCTCGGCGGGTGGATTGCCGTGGGCGGGGCCGTCATCACCATCGTGCTCAACGTGTGGTGGATACCCCACCTCGGCTACATGGGGTCAGCCTGGGCCACGCTGATTTGCTACGCCACCATGACCGCAGCCTGCTGGTGGTGGGGCCGCAAGTATTACCCCGTGCAATACGAATTGAAAAAAATGGCCGGGTACATCGGGCTGGCGCTGGCGCTTTACGCGGTGGGGAGTTATTTTGAAAAAAATATTGCGATGGGTCAAACGATGTCGCTGACTTTCAGCGCATTTCTCGTCGCCCTGTTTTTGACGGTGGCTTACAGAATGGAGCGGCGGGCTGTCCGGCAATTGCTGTGACTCGGAGTCACCGGGTCACTTCCACCATCTGCCCCCAGGCAACAACCCGCCGGAAACGACGTTTAACTGCCACATAGCGAACTTAACCACTCAAAACACCTAAATTCCAACCCTATCTATCTACTTTTGCGGCGCTTTCAGGTGCGGTATTTGTTTAATGA
>CAZPHZ010000426.1:0-2615 GCA_964586035.1 uncultured Saprospiraceae bacterium | reverse complement strand
TGAACAAGGGTGCCCGAACAACCATGCAACAGCCCGATGCCCAAAATATTTCGGTGACATGGTCGTACTGCCCGCGGTCTTTTTCCACCTTGTCGAAAACACGGCCCCGGCAGAACGGATAGCCTAAAAAATCAATCCAGCCGCCTGCCGCGCCAGCGTACTCGAAAAATTCAGGCTCGTTCATAGCGCGGATTTTAGGCTGAACAGCCGCGATAGTTTTGTCACTTTCCAGCAATTCGACGATGGGATTCAGCCATTGCTTCGGAGTTTGCACGTCGGAGTTGAGTATCACAAAATAGTCGTGGTCCAAGTCTTGCAACGCCAAATTATACCCTTTGGCAAAACCGTGATTTTGCTGCAACTCGATAACGACCACCTCTGGAAAATGAGCTTGTAAAAAAGCGATGGAATCGTCTTTGCTGGCATTGTCTGCCACGATGACCTGTAAATTGGGGTAGGAAGATTCCAAAACCGATGGAAGGTTCTGTTCGAGGTATTTTTTCCCGTTGAAATTTAGAATTACAACACCCACGGATGGTTGTTGCTGCTGCTCCCATTTTTGGGCTAATTTATCGGCCTTAGCCAATATTTGTTCTGACTTGATTTTATCTTCTTCCAGTTTTTTACGCAGGCTTTCAATGTCTTTGAAAGTGGCATCGTGGCGAATAAAGTCGACCAGTTCGACCTTTAATTCAGATTCGTAAATCTCGCTGTTAAAATCAAAAATGTGTACTTCGATTGTGCGTTTGTGGGAGCCCTTTATGGTAGGCTTATTGCCGATGTAGAGCATGGCCCAATGGCGCTGCTCTTCAAAAATTGCATAGGCGGCGTAGATGCCATCGGGTGGAACGAGTTTTACCTTTTCCTTTAACTCGATGTTGGCAGTTGGAAACCCGATTGAGGTGCCGATTTGTTGTCCTTTTACCACCTTCCCCTCCAGCGAGAAAAAATGTCCCATCAATTTAGCCGACGGCTTCACGGCTCCTCTTTCGAGGTGTTTCCTAACCTCTGAGGAACTTATGGCCGCAGCATCGATGGCTTGCTTTTCTATTTCCTCTACCTGGTAACCACAGGTCGTTTCATGCCATCGCAGGTAATTGATGTCACCCTGGCGGTTAAGTCCGAAACGGTGGTCGTAGCCAATGACGATATACTTGGGCTGAAACTTTGCCACGAGAAAGCGCTCGATGTACTCATCGGCACTGATTTGTGAAAATTCGAAGGTGAAGGGCACTATCACCAAATGGTCGATACCGCTTTTCTTCAACAATTCGATTTTTTCTTCCGTGGTCGTGATGAGCCTTAGCGTCGTATCTTTAGGATATACTATTTGGCGGGGATGCGGATGGAAAGTAATGACAATGCTTTCGCCGCTGGTCGCAAGGGCGAGGTCTTTAACTTTCTTGAGGATTTTCTGGTGCCCAATATGTACGCCGTCAAATGAACCGATGGTGATGACGGCGTTGCGAAACCGGGGCAGGTCGCTTAAATCTCTGTGCACATTCATGACTGCAAATGTAGGAGTGATTGGGGATTACTAATTCCCGAATTTGATTTTTTAAATAAAAAAAACAATCCGGCACTCAAAGGATGACTTTTTGGTGTAATTTGAAAATGGGACAGTGTGTGTTTCCCGATACTTCTTACCTTTGCCGCTCAAAACTCACATTGCATGACTATTGAAAAAAAGAAGGTATTAGAAGCTTTAGGGAAAATAAATGATCCAGTTACCGGCAAGGATATTGTGTCGGCGGGACGAGTTGAGGAGCCAATGATTGACGGTGCAAATGTCAACATAAAACTATTGCTCCCCACCTTGGACCATCCCAGTAAAACTGAGTTGATTTTCAACATTGTTTCGGAAGTTGAGGCCATTTATCCAGGTGCCAATGCTAATGTTCACGTGGCGGCCGAACCGCCTGCACAGGAACCGGCTAAGGAAAATTCCATTGATAAAGTCAAAAATATTATCGCTGTAGCTTCCGGGAAAGGGGGCGTGGGCAAATCAACCGTGGCTGTGAATCTCGCATTGGGCCTAAAAAAAATGGGTTTTAAAGTGGGCTTGGTAGATGCTGACTTGTACGGTCCCTCCATTCCAACCATGCTCGGTCTGAATGGCGAGCGGCCAAAAGTCCAGGACGTTAATGGCAAGCAGCGCATCATGCCCTTGCGGATAAACGGCATGCCGGTCATGTCCATCGGGTTTGTCGTGGAACCGGAACAGGCCGTCGTTTTAAGAGGTCCCCGTCTTGGAGGTATAATCCAACAGTTTTTCATGGATGTGATGTGGGAAGAACTGGACTACCTTGTGGTGGATTTGCCCCCCGGTACCGGCGACATCCAACTCACTTTAGTTCAAACCGTGGCTGTTACAGGTGCTGTTATGGTCACCACACCACAGCAAGTGGCTGTATCTGATGCGGTGAAAGCCATGAATATGTTTTTGCTGCCCTCGGTCAACGTTCCTATAATCGGTGTTGTTGAGAATATGGCCTGGTTTACGCCTGAAGATTTGCCCGACCGTAAATATTTCCTTTTTGGTAAGGGGGGAGGTGAAACACTCGCCAAAATGAACGATACCAGCGTATTGGCGCAAATACCCATCGTACAGGGAA
>CAZPHZ010000425.1:0-2641 GCA_964586035.1 uncultured Saprospiraceae bacterium | reverse complement strand
TCCAATTTTAAATAATAAAGCCAAAAACAAAAATATCTGCGTTCATAAAAACTTCTACCATGGGACGGTGGTCATCGGCGAGAGCGTTAGCGTCAGTGCCCCCGACTACCACTTTCTGATAGTTGCCGGAGGCGTCGTTGTATTGGGATTCATCGGCGGCGTAATAGCTGATTTTACTATCGCCGTATGTGTAATCTATGTCTTTGGGCACCACGAATGTGTATTGAAATTTGCCGGCGCTCACGCTGGCTCGTCCTTTGAAAATGACATTTTTTTGCAAGTCGAAATCAAGGGGGAGACTGCCAGCATCTTGCGCCAGGGTTCGGTACTTAATCTTTTTGTCAAAAATAGTGGGATACACCACGCCATTGAAATCAGTCATCAGATTGCCAAGGTCGTCTTGTATCTCGCCTTCGATGGTCACTTTTTGGAGTGCTCGAATAGTGTCGGTAACTCCATTGGAAATATCGTGCCCATTTATAATATTAGTGACCACATTGTAATTCGGAAGGGCCAATTGTTGGGCCGGATCGCCGATGAGAAGGTATTTGCGGGAATTAGACTGGTCACCACTTTTGTTCTTGCCGATGCGTAAAACTTCCCCAATCATGGGACGTCTTGCATTCAATTTATTGAATAGCGTATCCATGGACTGTCGCGTCAGGCGCTCGTTGGCGCTCGCGAACACGGGCCGTACCGTGGTGAATAATCCGATGGCTCCGCCTTTTTCGTTTAAAAAGGCAAGCTCCCCAGCCGAGGTGAATGCCGGATTATCATACGCCGTGAAAGAGCAGGTGGCGGTGATGATGAGTGGCATTTTGTCCATATTTTGCCAACTGAGGATGTCATCAATTTGGAGCACTCGCTCCTGTGCCCAGCCTTTGGTGCCTCCATGTCCCAAATAAACCATTGCCAAGGTTCCTTTGAAAATGTTGTTGTTGAGAGCCTCATTTGCCAAAGGCACCCTCGTACCTCCCGGCGTGGATACCTGCGGGAAGGCGTCGAGGTAAATTTTATCCACATTCAGGTTCGGATTCTTATTGGCGATGTACTCGGCCAGGTCGTCCGTGTCGCCAACGTGGAGGTTGCTGTCCTCGTCGTCGGCCACGAAGGTGATGCGGTTTCGCCAGTCGCGCATGTTGACGGGTGCCGTGTCGTAATGAATAATCTTATCAACGGCGCCGCGGGCTTCTTCGGCATTTTTGACCGGAAGCCTACCTACGGCAATGTCGAGTGAGCCGAAGTTGATGCTACCCCCTTCGTTGTCGCTGAGCAAGGAAAAATAATCGTCGGAGGGGAATGCGTAAATGGGACTCGTTGATTGGGGAGTCTCGTATATTGGGATATAATCGCCGCTCAATTTATAGATGTCGCGGCTGTCGAAGGAACCGTCGCCGAAAAGCAACAGGGATTTGAATTTTTCCGGACTGCGGTCGAGTACCATTTTGGCAAAATCCCTGATGGCCGTAGCATCCTTTCTGCCCGATGAAAATTCGTTGTACAATTGGCCGGTTTCTACCAATGCAACCTTCAGGTTGCTAAAATCAGAGCGATGCTGAGCGAGCCGCTCCGCTTCTTCCCTGAAATCGGAATGGTAAAGAATAACCATGTCCACGTCCTTTGTGGCGTGAATGTTTTGGTTTTCGATTTTGCCCACGGCCTGTGCACCGGGAAAGCCGGCTGCGGGGTCGAAGGCGATAAATTCGGCCAGGGTTTCCGTGTTGGCGCCAAAACTGAATGTGGTGCCATCGGGGATGCCGCTTTGGCGCCGGGGCGCCAGCGGGTTGGAAATATCCCATACCACCACGCCGGAAGGGGCATTGCCCAATACAAACGTGGATACGGGCTGCCCGATGGTGTTCACGTCGCGGAAAGCCATCTGGCTGCCCGAAAAGAGTAGTTGCCGCCGGAAATTCACCTCGATGTAATCGAGCCAGCCTTCGTTAAAGCTGTTGTTGCTTTTTGTAAAATTCAAAGATATGTGCAGTTGGTCGTCATTGGGCACGAAATCACCCGAGACACTCTGCACACTGGCGTAGGAATCGGTGGAGCCGCCGCGGGTGGTGCTGAAGTTGCTGCTCGTGAAAGTGGTGCCGTTGGCCGTAACGGAGAAGTGCCCCGATGAGCCGTTTTCGATGCGGCCGGCAAAGACAGCCGTGAGCTTGGCCGTTGCCGAACCGATGAGGTCGTTCGCTTTAAAGTCGTCGTCGTAAGTCCTGGAAGTAGTCACTTTGTAAAAATCGCCGAACCATTGCTGGCCGGAACCCTCCCCGTGCGACCACTCGTGCAGGAGGTTGGAGATATCCTCCTCATACCGGATGAAATCGTTGAAACTATTGGTGTTGTAAACGCTGCCGGGCAGCGAGGGCTGGTCCTGAATGCGCAACCCGTTGCCGGCGCTTATTTTTATGAAATAATAATTGCGGGTGTCGTAATAGTTTTTGGGCCGGCTGAATGTCTGCTTGCTGGGGTCGTAATAATTTTTTTCGGGTCCTTCGGCATAGAAGAGGATGAAGTCTCCGGGGTCGAATTTGCCATCGTCTTCGCCCACCACTTCGATGGCATTTTCCACTAGGTCGTCGGGCCGCTCAGCAGCTACCAACTCGGGCACGCCGCCGCCGCCGTTGCCCGCATACAACTC
>CAZPHZ010000424.1:0-2645 GCA_964586035.1 uncultured Saprospiraceae bacterium | reverse complement strand
GCTCCCGGCAGTTTCGGGGATCAAGGCACCTGTGCCAATACGGGCTGCCATGCTTCCGGAGCTTTCGACCCGGCCGTAACAATTGACCTGCTCGACGGGGACACCCCTGTCACCAAATACGAACCCGGCAAGGCCTATACCCTCCGGGTGACCAATACGCCGGGCAGCAACACTCCGGCGGGCTTTGGCTTTCAGGCCGTGGCGCTCAACGACGCCGATGCACAAACCGGCGATTGGGGCGACCCCGGAGCCACCATGCACGTGGTCACCCTCAGCGGCCGTAAATACGTGGAGCACAGTGCCCCCTCCCCCGCCGGAGTTTTCGAAGTGCCGTGGATAGCGCCGGCAGCAGGCGTTGGCAACGTCAATTTTTATTCGGCCAGCAATGCCGTGAATGGCAATGGGGCCTCCAGTGGTGACGGTGCCACCAGCAATTCTTTAGTGGTGGAAGAGGGCGCGGTTACGGCAGTATTTTCTCAAAAAAATGAACTTGCCAGCATATCCATACAGCCTAATCCGGTGCGCGAATCTTTGAATCTGGCGATCCAAAGTAAAATTTCAGGAGAGTTCAGCCTTCACATTATCGACGTACGAGGCGTGGTGCAAATGGTGGAAAGGCTGCCGTTGGCCATTGGAGGAAACGAAAAAAGTTTTGATGTGGCGGGGCTGGCTCCCGGACTGTACATCCTGCAGCTTTCCGGCAGCGGGCATCTACCGGCCACGCAGATGCTAAAATTATAACTCTGCAGCCCAAATGATGGGTACGTTCCGAAAAGCCCCGGCCCCAATAAGCCGGGGCTTTTCATAGTTTTGCGCGGCAAACCGTCAAAAATGAGGCGGCAACTTTTGCATGAATATTGCGTTTCATTCTTGCTTTTGTATGGCTGTGCTGTGCACCAAAATATTTCAACATGCGGTTATTTTTTCTTCTGGCAGCTTTGGCATTTTTCCCGTTCATTTCTTTTGGTCAAGATACCAAACTAGCCCAGCAATATTACCAGGATGGGGAGTTTGAAAAAGCTTCGGTGATATACCACCGTCTTTACGAAACCCAACACCGGAATGAGTATTACTTCAACCGGTATTTGGAGTGTTTGCTGGCTGTAGAGGATTTTATAGATGCCGAAAATGCCGTAAAAAAAGCACTTAAAAACGACCCGGGTAATATTCGGTTGTACGTGAGCTACGGCAACATTCTCGAGCGGGAGTTTAAAGAAGACGAGGCCAAAGAGCAGTATGAAAAAGCCCTCAAAAAACTATCCGGCGACCAATACGAAATTACGCGTCTTGCCAGCACCTTCAGCACCTTGACCAAATACGATTATGCCATAAAAACCTACGAAAAGGGGGGCGAATTGATGAAAAACAAGCAGCTCTTCGCATTCAATCTCGCAGAGCTTTACCGCCGGAAAGGCGACATCAGCAAAATGGTGGAGAATTACCTGAACAGCTTAGAGGTTTACCCGCAGCGGCTCTCTACCATTCAGGGTCAATTGCAACGAAACCTCACCTCCGATGACGACTTTCAGGAGTTGCAAGCGCAACTCTACGACCGCATTCAGGGCAACTCCGATGCCTACCAGTTTGTAGAATTACTCGAATGGGTTTTTGTCCAAAAAAAAGACTATAAAAATGCGTTGAGGCAGGCCAAAGCTTTGGACAAAAGGCTCAATGAAAATGGATCCCGGATTTACCAGTTGGCACTCACAGCGTTTACCGATAAAGACTATGAAGCGGCCATTACGGCTTACGATTTTATCATCACTGAAAAGGGTACTGTTTCCACATTCTACCTCGATGCTAAGCGAGAATCGCTGCGCGCCCGCCGCAACAAATTAGTGGAGGGGTACAACTACACCGAGCCGGAATTGCGGGAAGTAGAAAAGGCGTATGAAACGTTCCTCGACGAGTTCGGGCGCAATAAAACCACTGCTTCTATTGTCGCCGAGTTGGCGGATCTCGAAACCTTTTACCTCAATGACCTTGACAAAGCCATCGCACTACTCAACGAGATGATACACTACCCGGCCAACGATGTACGTATTCAATCTCGTGGCAAACTCAGTCTCGGCGATTTTTATCTAATGAAAGGCGAAGTTTGGGAAGCCACCCTGCTTTACTCACAGGTGGACAAATTGTTTCCCGATGACCAACTTGGCCATGAGGCCCGTTTCCGAAATGCCAAACTGGCTTATTACAACGGAGACTTTCAATGGGCGCAAGCGCAATTCGACATACTAAAAGCATCCACCTCAAAGCTGATTGCCAATGACGCCCTCGACTTGTCGGTTTTTATCATCGACAATCTTGGATTGGACACCACTGACCGGGCGTTGAAACTGTATTCCCAGGCCGACCTGCTCACTTTCCAAAACCGGTTCCCGGAGGCTTTCGCTAAACTCGACTCGCTGCTCGCCGAGTTCCCGCATCATTCTTTAGATGACGATGTGCTTTATGCCCGTGCCAAGATTTATGGAAAACTAAAGGATTACGCACTGTCGGCCAGCATGTACGAGCAGATAATCGAAAAATATCCCGAGGAAATTAGGGCGGATAATGCATTGTTCGAGTTGGCACAATTGGAAGAAAACCAGCTCGGCGTTTTGCAGCGGGGAATGTCGCTTTACGAGCATTTATTTACTGAA
>CAZPHZ010000423.1:0-2654 GCA_964586035.1 uncultured Saprospiraceae bacterium | reverse complement strand
CGGCATTTGTGAAATACTACCTGTTTTTTACCATGCACCAAAAACCCTTTCGAGCATATATCAAAGAGGTGGCCCTAACCTGCGGTTTCGCAATGTTGGGCCTGGCGTTGGTGCTGATACTTCCATACAACAAGCAGTTCGGCTACAATCGGATGTTGGAAAGCTGCAGCCGTGGAGACTGGCTCTATCAACGCATATTTAAAAATGAGACCCCTGTCGACATCGCATTTATCGGGTCTTCCCGCACCATTTGCGCGGTGAATGATTCATTGCTCGAAAGCTATCTGGGAGTACATGTTGCCAATCTGGCATTTTGCCGGTACGGGCGGTCACTCCACTATTCACTTTTTAAAGATTTGCTTCGCAAAAAGACTCCTGAAATGGTAGTACTCGAAATAAGGGCGGAGGAAAGCCGGTTCGGACATCCCGATTTCGCCCACATCGCTGACATGGAGGATTTGTTACTCCCCGTTTCTTACAAAAACTGGTTGATGCAGCTGGTGGAAGGGGTACAAGACAGGATTGCTTTTCAAGCGAAAAAATTGCTCAACGACCTGCCAGATTACGAGGCCCCGGAAACAACCACGCAGTACCATTTTGTACTCAACCCCGGAAAAGCAAACGTTGCGGCATTGGAAAAAGTAAAAATCCAGAAACTTCGGAAAGGCGAAAAAGCAAAGTTGGAGCCACCTTGGTCCCGTTTTATTTCTAAAAAATACCTCGGTAAAATAATTGCGCTTGCCAGGCGCCGGCGGATAGAAGTGAAATTCGTCTTCTTGCCATCGTATGGCGATATGGAAACCCAACCCGGAGATTTGGAATTTTATAAAAAATATGGTGAAGTTTTGCTGCCTCCGGCGGCAATATTTCAATCGACGGAATACCGCGTGGACGCTGACCACTTGAACGCCGAAGGGGCCTCAGAGCTTACGGTCTGGCTGGCTGAAAACTTATAAAAAAGAGCGGCCCCCGGAATACCGGAAACACCGCTCTTTTAAAAGAAGGATGAGGGGTTATGGAACGATTTTTTATTACGGCCTAATCCAGAGAAAAGCACCGTCAGCGCTAAAGCCTATGATATGGCGGCCATCGCCTGTTATGATGCCGACGATGAACATTCCATTGGTTTTGTGAAACGCCACCTTTATTTCAGCATTCGGGAAATGTTCGGAAATATAGTTGGTGATGACTTCCGGAAGGTTCCCAATATCCATTGGGACGCCGAGGGCATGACAATGAAAGAACATGACTGTGGCTTCGATGAAAGCTCCATCTTCGGAGAAAATAAGAATGAGTGGCGGGTGGTCGGTTCCCGGGTTGTTGATTTTAATAAAATAGCGCCCACCACTGTCCGTTTGCACCAACTTTGCCCGCACAATTTCAGTACCGGGATAATTTTCCGCCACGTATTCAACGATGAAAAGCGGCACGGCATCTAAGCCAATGGCTTCTCCGAAACCACATGGACCATGCCTGAATGGCCCTCTTCTGGGATGCAGAATGCGCCCTGTCCGGTCGCAATAAAACACCTCTTCGGTGCCCATAATCACCTCATAACCTTTGTCTGTTACAAAATTGGCCGATTCGATGTAGGTCTCGAAATAGTTTTCGTCCACATACGTGGCGACGCTGGCTGGCAGGTCTGAGGGAGTGACAGCCGTTTTGTTGTCAGCAAAAGCGATTTGTTGTGCAAGAAGGTCATCCGTCAGTTGCCGGGAATCTTTGTTGCACGAAGCCAGCAAAGCAAAGATTGCCGCGAGGTAGAGAAATGCGAATTTTTTCATCGTGGGAATATTTTTTGGTTAGAAATCCGGTCTTCGAACTTGATTAACCTTATGGTGCAGTAGAGTGAAAATTGGTTGCCCGGCAACTGAAAATAATTTAGCACTTACCCATTCCCAGGCATCAATAATAACAATTACTGAATGGTTAATCCCCCTTACCGCATCAGAGTCACCCCCCCCTCTTCAAATACTTCGATAATTTCCCCGTCGCAATTCTGTGCCTGAAAAGTCATGTACCAAACGAACACAGCCGGATCCATGGGTTTGCCCTTTCGAATGCCATCCCAACAGCCGGTC
This sequence comes from uncultured Saprospiraceae bacterium, assembly GCA_964586035.1. Taxonomy (GTDB): domain Bacteria; phylum Bacteroidota; class Bacteroidia; order Chitinophagales; family Saprospiraceae; genus UBA6168. The sequence continues at coordinate 573 of CAZPHZ010000423.1, read as the reverse complement.
ACATCGGTAGTTTCAAAAACCTGGTCGCCCCATCTATCGAATATTTTCAGACGGTATTCGAGGATATCCACCTTGGGGTTTATAAAGCCGCGGAAGCAGTCGTTGATTCCATCGCCGTTGGGCGAGAAAGCGTTGGGCAGATAAATCGGAGAAGCTGGTTGGTTGCTTTCCAGACTCACTAATATAGAATCTCCAATAGATTCACAATCGTTGGCAACTGAAAAAGAATACACACCAGGACTACCCACTGTAAGATAGGGTTGGGTGGATCCCGTTTCCCATTGCCAAGTTACAGGCGTGGAACTGAGCACAGTGGGTTCGAGGTGCAGACTATCGCCACAAACGATGGTTTCGTCTTGCACTTCGACTAGCATGGGCGGAAGAACCGGAATCTGTACTTCGCTTTCAAAAATACACGCTAAGCTGTCCCGCAAAAGCACTGTATAGGTGCCTCCCGGAAGGTTATTAAAAACGGTGCCGGGCTGCCAAATCTGTCCGTCTAATGAATAGACATAAGGAGCTGTGATGCCTTGAATATTTTGAGCTTCTATGGCCCCAGCCGTGTCGTTCCAG
>CAZPHZ010000422.1:0-2658 GCA_964586035.1 uncultured Saprospiraceae bacterium | reverse complement strand
TCCCATGATTTTACGAGGCCGGCGATGGCCTCCATGCAGTGGGGATTTTCGTGGAGGCTCTCCACGAGGTCAAGGCGCTCGCCACCGAGAGCAAGAAATTGTTCGCGGTATTCCACAGAAATTTCGATGGTAGTTTCGAGGCAATCGGCTACAAATGCCGGACAAAACACCAGTATTTTCTTATCACCTTCTTTGGCCCGCTCATGAATCACATCACTGGTATAGGGCTTCGCCCAAATCTCCCGTCCCAAACGCGACTGAAAAGAAGTGGTGTATTCCGCATCTTTTAGGCCTAGTTTTTTTACCAAAGCCGCCGTTGTAGCATGGCACTGTGCAGAATAGCAAAAGCGGTTCTTTTCAGTTATCTCCTTGCAACAATCTGCATTTTGCAGGCAATGGCTGCCAGCGTCTGCTTTCATCAGTTGTCTTTGGGGCAGGCCATGGTAGCTGAAAAGCACGTGGTCGTATTGTGCCATATCGAACTTCTCGCTGTTTTCCACAAAAACGTCTATCATCGCCTCGTAATCGTAATAAGAACTGATGAGATGCAATTCCGGGATGGTTTCTTTTGACGAGATTATCCGCATGACTTCTTCGTGCACAGAACCGACGGTGGCACTGGCGTATTGTGGAAACATCGGGAATACTGTGATTTCATCGACGCCTAGTTTCATTAGCTTGTCAATAGCAGATTTCAACGATGGATTTTGATAGCGCATGCCCAATTCCACAGAGTAATCCTCCCCCAAGATTTTTTGTACTCCAGCGGCTACTTTTTCCCCATAATACTTAAGTGGCGAACCCTCTTCCGTCCAAAGTTGGCGGTACAGTTTTGTGGAGCTGCCGGTACGGAAAGGCAAGATGATGCCACGCACAAGCAGGTTGCGGCCAAGCCACGGGTAGTCGATTACCCGCGGGTCGAGCAAAAACTGTTTGAGGTAGCGGCGGACTGCACTCTTTTCAGGTGCATCCGGAGTTCCGAGGTTGACCAATAACACTCCTTTCTTTCTCTTTATCACAGATGTTGGGTTGTTCAATTTTTTACAATGACTTTTTCGCTGAAAACGGGTTTGCGTTTAGATAAAATCTGAAGCATATATGGTCCAGAAGGCAATCGGCCGAGATTGATGAAAATCTCTTGCATTTTCCCCTTCATTAAAAGTTTCCCATCCATGGAGTATATCCGGTAGGATGGGCGCCGCAGATCTTCCGTGTTGGTGACATAAATGACACTGTCAGTTGGATTGGGGTAAATTCTTATGTTTCCTGCCTCTATTGCAGAGGCAGCATTCAGATCCAGGCTTCCGAACAACCACTGGTAAGCCGACGGAAATTCCCTTGCCCAGTACCACTCGCTGTGTTGGCCGTCGGCGTGAAATAGCTTCTTTACCTCATCTGTCCCGAATCCATTGCTTAATAACATTGTCACCATCTGGTTCACATCGTTTACCACCGAACCGTTGCCTTCTTGCTGGCCTGCGAGGAGGTAGATTTTCATCGGGTCAGTTTTCGGGTGCTCGTCTGTGAATGTGTAGATTTCGGGATTGTACAAATAGGCGGAAGAAAAAATACCGGCTTTGCTAAATAGGTCCTGATGGGCGAGCAAACCATAATGAGAAATTAACCCGCCGAGTGAGCTGCCCATTATGCCCGTATACTCCCGGCTGATAAGTGTACGGTAATTGTTATCGATGTACGGTTTCAGCGTTTCGGCTATGAATTTCAAATAATCCGCACCCTCACCGCCGGCATTATAGGTGGTGTTTACCCATGGCGAATACTCGTCGGTTCGCAAAGACTGCCCGTTGTCAACGGCCACCACAATGCAACCGTAATCACCCTGGTTGAAAAGTTCGTTGAGCGATTCGTCCACTTCCCACTCCCCGGCGAAGCTTGTGGCGGCGTCGAACACATTCTGGCCGTCATGCATGTAGAGCACTGGATAATATTTCGGAGAATTGTCGTAATCGGGGGGGAGGTATATCCAGACGCGGCGATACCGGTCGAGCTGAGGTATGTAAAAACTGTCGTCGAGGATGTGCACGTTTTCAGCAGCGGTGCTGTTGCTTCCCGAACCGCCAATATCTTCCCAGCTCATAATTTCCACCTCTTCCGTGGCAGCAGTGCCGGTATAGTTGAACACCCTATCGGGCAAGAAACCACCGTCAGCGTTGCCCTCCACCTTGTTCCAGTCACCACGTGTAAATTTATATTTCACCAAACCCACGGGCGGTGCCACGGTTATTTGATAGGTGCCGTCACCATTGGCAGTGAGAATATAATTGGGGTCGCCGGGATCCCAGCCCTGGAAATTTCCTGCTATGTAAATGCCGTCTCCCGCCGGCGTGTTGGCAGGAACCTGGGTAACTTTTAGCGTCAGCTGCGCAAACAATGACCCTGTAAAAAGAAGCGCCAAAAGGCCTAAAATGACTCGGCTTTGCATTTTTTGGTTTGTAAGTTTTTAGGTGGTGGAAGGTCTAAGTCAGACCTTCAATATCGTCAAAAATTCACTTATTGATGAAAGCATCGAAATGCATTATCTCCCGTCTCCCGTCTCCCGTCTCCCGTCTCCCGTCTAAAGTCAAATGTCAAATGTCTATCGTCTAAAGTCTATCGTCTATCATCCACCGTATTTCACATCCTGCTCGTTCGATGCCT
>CAZPHZ010000421.1:0-2660 GCA_964586035.1 uncultured Saprospiraceae bacterium | reverse complement strand
CAATGATATACCGGGCCATTTTTCGTATATTCACGTATGCAGGGGATAGAGAAAAAACTGTTGCCGCAAGGCTGTTTCCATAAAAAACAGTAGTTGTGTCAAGTTGGGCTAAGCGTAACTCGACACTATTTTGTCTGCGGCCCAAGGTGCGCCACATTGTAATTGGGCCCGGCGCCGGTTTGAGCTCCCTGCCTATTGCCCTCGTGGCCGGAGGGGGATGTGGGTACGGATAATTCGATTAATCTTCCAGACTGCTGTTGGTGGCAAGCCCCTCACTGCCCCCCAAGATGCACCCGCCGAACGCCTTTCCTTCTATCCTCGAAATACTTTTCAAGTGTAAAAATGGAAGAATGAAAAGCCATGGCGCCCCAGGGAATCTCCTGTTCGGTGAAAAGGCGGGATTCCGAGCTTTCCGCCCCCACCCCGAAACGGCCATCGAGCAGGTCGCCGAGAAAATGTATAAAGACGTGGTGGAAATCTGTGAGTGTAAAGATGGTATGCACGCCGATTATTTTTATGCGGGCTTCGGCCTCCTCCCACACCTCGCGGGTAGCGCCGTCTTCCACGCGTTCGCCGTTTTCAAGGAACCCGCCGGGTACGTTCCAGAAACCCCGCCGCGGCTCTATGGCGCGCCGGCAGAGCAGCACCTTGCCGTTCCACAGCGGGAGGCAGCCGGTGACGATTCGGGGGTTTTCATATTGCACCTTTCCGCAATCGCCGCAGACGATGCGCATCCGGTTGTCTCCGGCAGGTACCTGGCGCAATAAACCGGCGGAACCACAATGGCTGCAAAAATTCATGTTGGTGTTTTAGTTTGTTGGCGTTTTGGCGTCGTAGGACAGGCCGCTATCGGAAACGGTGAATATTTTTTTCTAATTTTTCGAGGTCTTCGGGTGTGTCGATACCGGGGCTTTCATCCTTGGTGATAGCTACGGTGATGGGATAGCCGTTTTCGAGCCAGCGGAGTTGTTCGAGCGACTCGGCCTGCTCTAATGGGCTGGGGGGCAGGGCTGCGAGTTCCAACAGGGCATTTCGCCGGAAGGCGTACAAACCGATGTGTTTGTAAAATTTGGCGTTGTTGACTTTGCCTGCATTTCGCAAGAAAGGGATGGGGCGCCTGCTAAAATACAGTGCCCGCCCGGTCTTTCCAAAAACTACTTTCACCGTGTTGGGGTTTGCCAACTGAGTTTCGTCGACAATTCGGCAGGAGAGCGTTGCAATGGAAACATTAGGGTCTTCTTTCAATACATTTACCGCCGAATCTATTTGTTGCGGCTTTATAAAAGGTTCATCACCCTGAATATTCACAACAACATCAAAACCCTCGAATGCCGGGAGTGCTGCCACCTCTGCACAACGCTCCGTACCGGAAGAATGCGAGGGGGAAGTCATAAGGGCCAACCCTCCGAATTCCAGCACATGAGAGAGAATGCGCTCGTCGTCAGTAGCTACGACTACCTTCTCAATACTCCGTGCGTGGGAGACTTGCTCGTACACCCTGCGAATCATGCTTTTGCCCGCGATGCCGGCCAGTGGCTTGCCGGGAAATCGGGATGACGCAAAACGAGCGGGAATGATACCGAGTGATTTATTACTTTTGGGCATACTTCAATTCCAGTTGGCATAAAATGATCAGACTTTTGACATAAGACGTTAGACATTGGACTTTATCATTTATTTCATCGAGAAGTCATTTGTTTAATGCCAAAAGTCCACAAAAATGAGATTACGTTATTTAACCCTGCTTTTCATGACTGTTCGGGCACTTGGTGCTTTTGCAACAGGCGACAGTCTGCAATTTCTGACGCCGAAAGATACGGTTTTCCTGGAGGTGGACGGTTTGGGCAATAAGGTTTTTATGCACCAATTGGAAAAAGGCCAAACCCTCTATTCCATGGCCCGGTTTTACGGTCTCAAGTTGGATGCTATCAAAGCTTTCAATCCGCAACTCGATATGGAGGGGCCCATCGCACCGGGGCAGGTAGTCAAAGTGCCCATCCCCGATTCGGCCGTGGTTAAATACAGCGATTCGGTGCGGCTCGGTGAACAATATGTGCCCGTTGTGTATTCTGTGAAACCCGGCGACACTTTCTACCACATTGCCAAAACCTGCTTCCGCATGTCACTGGACACGCTGTACCGCCGCAATGGAATGACCTCATTCATCCTTCATGAAGGCCAAAAGTTGCTCATCGGATGGCTCGACATGGCGGGCATTCCCGACTCTCTGCAAATGAACAATGTCAGCCCGCTGGGTGCCCGCATGCGGCAATTGTCCTTTGCCTTTGAGGCAGGGAAAACAAAACATGATCCGCATACCCACAGTGGTGCCGCATACTGGCAGCGCGAGAAAAAGGGTATGTCGGATTTTTACGCCCTGCACCGGCTTGCGCCTGCCGGATCGATTATTCAAATTACAAATCCCATGAAAAACAGGGTGGCTTACGCCATGGTAATCGGTAAAATTCCCGACCGGGCCTATGGCGACGATACCATCGTTGTGCTTTCTCCCTCCATCGCAAAATTATTGGGTGCCAAAGACCCCCGGTTTTATGTGGAAGTACAATATTTTAGGTGAGGGGTGAGGGGTGAGAGGTGAGAGGGGAGGGGTGAGAGGTGAGAGGTGAGAGGTGAGAGGGGGGAGGGGAGGGGGGAGAGGG